>DATIGZ010000031.1:0-13019 GCA_035481255.1 Sphingomonas sp.
GTTCTCGGGTGCAGCGCCGCTTTCGCCCGCAACAGCGGCGTTTGCTTGCTCGCCCGGCTGCTTGGCCGTATCGCAGCCGGCGATTCCAAGCGCCAGCGTGGCGAGGACAGGGAGAAGCGCGATCGTCGAGCGCAAGACAGACTCCAATAGCATGTGGGGCGGGCGCTTCGCCGAAGGCCCGTCATCGGTGATGCGCGAGATTAACGCTTCCATCCCGTTCGACAAGCGCATGTGGCGTCAGGACATCGCGGGATCGAAGGCGCATGTCGCGATGCTCGGCAAGCAGGGCATCGTCGATGCGGCGGACGCGGCGACGATCTCGGCGGGACTCGATGCGGTCGCGACCGACTATGAACGCGACGGGGTGCCCGAGGATCTGGCGCTCGAAGACATCCATATGCTGACCGAGGCGCGACTGGCCGAGAAGATCGGGCCGGTCGCCGGACGCCTGCACACCGCGCGCAGCCGCAACGATCAGGTCGCGACCGATTTCCGCCTGTGGGTGCGCGACGCGAGCGATCAAGTGCTCGCCGCGCTCGCCGCATTGCAGGACGCGCTGCTGACGCGGGCGGAGGAACATGCCGACAGCGTGATGCCGGGCTTCACGCATCTGCAGAGCGCGCAGCCGGTGACGCTGGGCCATCACCTGATGGCCTATTTCGAGATGGTCGCGCGCGACGTCTCGCGCTTCGCCGACGGACGCGCGCGCGGCAATCGCTGCCCGCTCGGCTCGGCGGCACTGGCCGGGACCGGCTTTCCGCTCGATCGCGAGGCGACCGCCGCGGCGCTGGGCTTCGACGGCCCCACGCGCAATTCGCTGGATGCGGTAAGCGATCGCGACTTCGCGCTCGATTATCTGATGGCGGCGGCGCAGTGCTCGCTGCATCTCAGCCGCCTCGCCGAGGAATTCGTGATCTGGGCGAGCCAGCCCTTCGGCTTCGTCAAGCTGAGCGACCAATGGTCGACCGGTAGCTCGATCATGCCGCAGAAGCGCAACCCCGACGCGGCCGAGCTGGTGCGCGGCCATTCGGGGCGCATCGTCGGCTGTCTGACCAGCCTGATGATCACGATGAAGGGGCTGCCGCTCGCCTATTCGAAGGACATGCAGGACGACAAGCCGCCGGTGTTCGAGGCGCACGACCTGCTGGCCCTCTCGATCGCGGCGATGACCGGGATGGTCGAGAGCGCGCAGTTCCGCACCGACCGGATGCGCGGGCTGGCCGAGAGCGGCTTCTCGACCGCGACCGATCTGGCCGACTGGCTGGTGCGCGAGGGCGGCATCCCGTTCCGCGAGGCGCACCACATCACCGGCCGCGCGGTCGCGGCGGCCGAGGCGAAGAATGTGCGGCTCGACCAGCTCGAGCTTGCGGATCTGAAGGCGATCGACCAGCGTATCGACGAACGCGCCTTTGGCGTACTCACCGTCGACGCATCGGTCGCGAGCCGGACGAGCTTCGGCGGAACCGCACCCGCACGGGTGCGCGAGGCAATTGCGGCGGCGCGCGCCGCAAGAGGAGAGTAACATGCGAACCCTGGTGGTCTTCACGGCGCTTCTGTTGGCTGCTTGCGGCAACAAGGGCGACTTGAAACCGGCCGCCGGGGGATCGCTGCCGACCAAACCCTATGGGGCGGTGGCCACACCGACACCGGCTGATTTGGTGAAGGCGCCGCCCCAGACCCGACCGACGCGCAGCGACGAAGTGCTGCGCAGCTCCGAGGAACGCCGCGGCGACGAATTCGAACTGCCGCCGCAGAACTGAAAAGACGCAATTTTCCATGGATCATTTCAACCGCAAGAACGGCGTTCTCCACGCCGAGAACGTCTCGATTGCCGCGATCGCCGCCGAAGTCGGCACGCCGGTTTATGTCTATTCGACCGCCACGCTCGAGCGCCATGCAAGCGTGCTCAAGGAAGCGCTGGCCGGTCTGCCCAGCGTGCACATCGCCTTCGCGATCAAGGCCAATCCCAACCTCGCCGTGCTCGGTGTGCTGGCGAAGCAGGGTTATGGCGCCGATGTCGTTTCGGGCGGCGAGCTCAAGCGCGCGCTGGCCGCGGGGATGAAGCCCGAGGACATCGTGTTCTCGGGCGTCGGCAAGACCCGCGCGGAGCTTCAACTGGGCCTCGACGAGGGGATCGGCCAGTTCAATCTCGAGCTGGAAGAAGAAGGTGAAGTCCTTGCCGATCTCGCGCACGCGCAGGGCAAGTCCGCCCCCGCGGTGCTGCGCGTGAACCCGGATGTCGACGCCGGCACCCACGCCAAGATCTCGACCGGCAAGGCCGAGAACAAGTTCGGCGTGGCGATCGATCGCGCCGCCGACATCTTCGCGCGCCTCGCCGGCCGTCCCGGCCTCGACCTGCGCGGCGTTGCCATCCATATCGGCAGCCAGCTCACCGAGCTCGCCCCGCTCGAAGCCGCGTACAAGCGCGTCGGCGAACTGGTCGCGCAGCTCCGCGCGGCGGGCCACACCATTACCCATGTCGACCTGGGCGGCGGTCTCGGCGTTCCTTATCGAGCAGGCCAGACCGTCTCGACCGCCGAGGAATTCGGCGCAATGGTCAAGCGCGTCACCGAAGGCTGGGACGTCACGCTGATGTTCGAGCCGGGCCGCTTCATCTGCGGCAATGCCGGGGTGCTGGCGACCGAGGTGATCTGGGTCAAGCCCGCCGCGGGCAATCCCTATGTCATCGTCGACGCGGCGATGAACGACCTCGCCCGCCCAGCGCTCTACGACGCCTATCACGAGTTCGAAGCGGTCGAGCCGACCGGTGAGAAGTTCATCGCCAACATCGCCGGCCCCGTCTGCGAGACCGGCGACACCTTCGCGATGGGACGTGAGATCGATGTGGTGAAGTCGGGCGACCTTGCCGTGTTCCGCACCGCAGGTGCTTATGGAGCAACCATGGCTTCGACCTACAACAGCCGCGCACTGGTGCCCGAGGTACTGGTGTCGAACGACAAGTTCGCGGTCGTCGCCGACCGCATCCAGCCCGAAACCATCATGGGCGCCGAACGCGTGCCCGAGTGGGTTCGGTGAAACGATCGGGGCTGCCCGTCTTCGTCCAGCTGGACGGGCGGCCCGTGATACTCGTCGGTACCGGCGCTGTCGCCGACGCCAAGCGCCGATTGCTCGAACGCGCCGGAGCGGTGGTCGTCGATGAGGCGAATGAAGCCTGTCTCGCTCTCGTCGCCTGCGACGATCCTGAATCCGTAGCGGCACGACTCAAGGCGCGCGCGATTCTCGTTAACGTCGCCGACCGCCCGGATCTGTGCGACTTCACCTTACCCGCGATCATCGAGCGCGAACCGGTCACCGTCGCCATCGGCACCGGCGGCGCATCGGCAGGGCTTGCCGCAGCGTTGCGGCAAAGGCTTGAGGCGATGCTGCCCGCATCACTCGGCGGAATGGCGGATGCGTTGAAGCGAAACCGCGACGTGATCCGCGCGCGCTGGCCCGATGCGGGCGACCGGCGCCGCGCGATCGGGGCGGCACTGGCCGGGCGGCTCGATCCGCTGACCGATCAGCCAGCGGATACCGTCGAGCGCTGGCTCGCCACACCCGATGCCGGACTTGCCGGATTCGTCCGCATCGCGCTGCGCTCCGCCGACCCCGACGACCTCACCCTGCGCGAGGCCCGACTGCTCGCTCAGGCCGACCGCGTGACTCATCGTGCCGATGTGCCCGCGGCAATCCTGACCCGCGCACGCGCGGATGCCGAACGGATTGCATGCGATACGCCGCCCGCTAACCTCCCCGGTCTGACGGTCGATCTGGAGTGGGGTGCATGAGCGGCTTTGCCTATGTCGTCTCCCGCGGCGGGGCGCGCGCCGTCGACCCGCATGACGCGATCCGCCTGCGGCGTGGCTTCGTCTGGATCCACCTCACCTCGCGCGACGAGGAGGTACAGGCATGGCTGCGCGATGTTGCCGGGTTCGACCGCTTCGTGATCGACGCGCTGACCGCGCTCGAGACCCGGCCGCGCTGCGATCAGCTTGACGGCTCCGCCATGCTCAATCTGCGCGGGATGACCCAAGCGGCGATGCAGAGCTCGGACCCGCTGGCGTCGATCCGGCTGCACGCCGAAGGTACGCGGGTGATCTCCGTCACCCGGCTTCCACTCGACGCGCTCAGCGTGGCGCGAGCCGCAACGGAGGCGGGCGATGTCCGCGATGCTGGCGATCTGATCGCCACGCTGGCCGAAGCGATCACCGAACAGCTCGATCCGCAGGTCGCCGATCTCGGCGATTCGCTGGACAGTTGCGAGGAGCAGCTCGACGCGCGGCAGGCGTTCGAACTGCGGCGCAAGGTCAATATCGTGCGGCGTCAGGCAATCGGCTATCGACGCTTCCTCTACCCGCAGCGGACCGCGCTGGAGAAGCTGTCGACCTTGCCCGTGCGCTGGCTGAGCGACGACGACCGGCTCCACATCGGCGGCGCTGCCGACCGCGCGGCACGCATGGCCGAAGAACTGGAGAGCATCCGCGAACGTGCCGCGCTGATCCATGAAACGCTGACCGACCTGCGCGCCGAAGTGATCGACCAGCGATCACTGCTGATCGCGGTGGCGGCAATGGTGTTCCTGCCGCTGACCTTCATCACCGGCCTGTTCGGGATGAACGTGCAGGGCATCCCCTATGACGATCATCCCGGATCATTTTGGGTGATCACCGCCTTCAGTTTGGCGGTGGCCGCGGCCGTGACCGTCTACTTCGTCAGGCGCCACTGGTTCCGCTGAGGCGTTCAACTTCCGCATTGAGCGAACTGATCGAGCTGACCAGCCGCGCGCGATCGGCGCGGGTGACGGCGAGTTCGGTACGCGCCTCGCCCAGCTCGATCGCCCGCGCGGCGATCCGTGCGTCGAGCGAAGCGACCGCGCGCTTCAATTCAGCGATACGGTTCGCGCGGCCCAGCGTCCGGTCGATCCGTGCAAGCAGCACGTCGAAGTCAAACGGCTTGGCGACATAATCGTCAGCGCCTGCGGCAAGCGCCTCGACCACGGCGCCGCTGTCACTGCGCGCGGTGATCATAATGACCGGCAGATCCGCCGTGCGCGGCGTCGCGCGCAGATCCGCCAGCACCTCGATCCCCGACATGCGCGGCATCATCATGTCCAGCAGGACGAGATCGAAGCCGCGTCCCGCGATAAGATCCAGCGCCTCGCGTCCGTTATCGCTGAGCACCACCAGATGGCCCGCCTGTCCCAGCCGCGCACCCATAACGTTGAGGTTGGTGCGGCTGTCGTCCACGATCAGCACCGTGGCGGCGCCCCGGCGCGACTCGCTCGGAGAGAGGCTCTGCTTCATGCGCGCGAGCCTAGGCGCGGAGCGTCACGATCCGGTTAACGGCGCGGCAACACCTTCAACGGCGCAGGAACCCCAGTATCTGGTCGACCATGATGCCGAGCTGGGGCGACGCCTCCGCCACCGCGTCGCCAGTGCCCGGGCCGGTGTTGATCGCAACCCCCAGCGGCGTCGGCCAGCCGCGCAGCGCGTGGATGACTGTCCGCAACGCCGCCAGCGTCGAGACCGCCGCTTGCCAGCCACCTGCGGTCGCGACCAGTCCGACCGGCATCCCGTCGAAATAGACACGCTCGTCGCCGCGCAGCTGCTCGGCATAATCGAGCGCGTTCTTGACCATGCCCGACAGCGAGCCATGATAGCCGGGCGAGCCGACGATCAGTCCGTCGGCATCGCGCAGCACCGACACGAAATGCTCGACCCTCGGATCGGCGGTAGTGCATCCCAGTTCGTAGTGCGGGAAGTTGATCGCTTCGCCGGTCAGCAAAGTCACGCGCGCACCCCTGGCTTCGGCCAGAGCGAGGCAGTGCGCGAGCGCGCGGCCAGTCGCCGATTCGGGGCGCGAAGTGCCGCCAAGGGCGACGATGTGCGGCTTGCTCATGGGCCCGCGCTAGCCGAAACAATGGGCCTCGGCCACCCATCGGATATCGGTGCCGGAACGGAGAGACGCATGCGGGCACCATTGGCGGGGATGCGGGTGATCGAGATCGACGCGATCGGCGCGGTGCCGTTCGCGTCGATGCTGCTCGCGGACTTGGGGTGCGAGGTAGTGCGCGTCGTCCAGCCGGGCAGCGGCACCAGCGCGATCGTGCCCGCGCTGTATCGCGGACGCCAGGACGTGACGCTCGATTTCCGCGAGCCCGCCGCGATCACCGAGGTGCTCGCGCTCACCGCCCATGCCGACGCGCTGATCGAAGGTATGCCTCCGGGATCGATGGAGGCGCTGGGGTTGGGGCCGGACCGCTGCCGCGCGCGCAATCCAAGGCTGGTCTATGGCCGTGCGAGCATCTGGGGGCAGAGCGGACCGCTCGCCGGGCGGCCGGGGAGCGACATCAACGTACTGGCGCTGACTGGTGCGCTGCACGCGATCGGCGCATCCGACGCGCCTGCGGTGCCGCTCAACCTGCTCGGCGATCATGCCGGTTGCGGGCTGTTTCTCGCGCTCGGAATGGTGTCGGCGATGCTCGGTGCGCAGACCGGCGGCGAGGGCCGCGTGGTCGATGCCGCGGCGATCGACGGGGTCGCGACATTGATGGCACTGACTCAAAGCCTGTTCGCGAGCGGGCGCTGGATCGACCGGCGCGAGGCAAATCTGATCGACGGCGGCGCCCCCTTCTATCGCAGCTATGCCTGCGCCGACGGCCAGCATGTCGCGGTCGGCGCGATCGAGCCCGCGCAGTTCGAGGCGCTGTGCGCGGGCCTAGGGTTCGCCGCGGGCAGCTTCGCTCAGCTCGATCGCGCGGGCTGGCCGAATATGGCCGAGTGTTTCGCCGAGCGCTTCGCGGCGCGGACACGCGACGAATGGGTGCGCGGCTTCGCGCAGGGCGCGGCGTGCGTCACACCCGTGCTCTCGCTGGCGGAGGCGGCACGGCATCCGCACGCGCTGGCGCGGCGACCGGTCGCGGCCGGCCCGGAGGGCGCGGCGACCGCACCCCAGTTCGAGCCGCGAGCCGGGGTGGCGTCGCCTGCGCGGGCCGTATCGGTGGATGATGTGCTGGCGCGCTGGTCGCGCTGATATCCGGCCGGTACCGCTTCGGCGAAGCTGAGAACTATGCCGCCCGCGCCTGGCTCCACGCGCCGGCGATATCCTCGAGATCGTCGGCAACCGCGCGGAACGGCGCGGGATCGCCGCCAATGCTGGCGTTGATGATCTGCGCGCGCAGCCCGTGATAGAGCGTTCCCAGCGTCCGCGAGACCTCGCCTCCGCGTTCGAAATCGAGGTTCGATTCGAGCGCGAAAAGGATCGCGGTGGCGCGAGCGATCCTCTCGCTCTTGACCGGCAGCTGCCCCTTTTCCGTCGCGAATGCCGCAGCGCGAAGCGCGGAGATGCACTCCTTGTACATGATCTCGACCAGTTCGTGCGGGTCGGCGGCGGCGGTGCGGCCGACCGCATCGATCGAGCGATAGGTCTGGGCAGCATTCGCGCTGAGACGGATCGGGGCCTTCATCGCATCAGCCCTGCTTGTTCCAAGCGTCGATCTGATTCTCGAGGAAGGTCTGCGTCGATTTATACGCCGCGACCCGCGCGTCCATGCTCGCGAACTGGCGCGTCATGCGCGTGCGCAGGGCCTCGCTCTTCCGCACCGCATCGGTCTTGTCATCGACCACATCGATCTTGGCCTTGGTGTAATTGATCTCGCTCGCGCCCAGCCCGCGCGTGGTGCTGGCGGCGGCGGTCGAGATGGCGTCGAGGACAGCCGACAGGCCGTTGTTGGTGGTGCCGCCACCGGTCGGCTGAGCGAACATCTTTTCGACCTGACCCGGATGGTTGACCAGCGCCTTGGTCAACACCGCGCTGTCGAGCGCGAGGGTACCGTCGCGGTTGGTCTTCACGCCGATCTGAGCGAGCGTGGTGGGCACATCGGCTGTTCCGCTGGCCAGCGGGTTGAGGGTCAATTGCTGGAGCTGGCGCTTGAGGTTTTTCGCCGCGATGTCCTGCCGCAGCGCGCCCGTCACGGGATCCAGGTCGGTGCGAAGCGCCGTATAGACCTCGTTATAGGTCTCCACGAAGTCCTGCACCGCCTGCATCAGCGAACTGGTGGGCAGCGTCTTACCGATATTCACCACCGTGCCCGGTTGCGCCGAGGCGAGATCGAGCTTCACGCCGGGCACCAGATCCGAGATCGAATTGGATTCGCGCCGCAACGCCACCCCGTCGATCGCAACGATCGCATCGGCGGCAGCGCTGCCGATCGTGGTGCCGCTCGCGCCGACGCCAATGTCGAGCGCGGCGAGTCCTTCATGCCCTGCCGTCTCGGTCGCGGTGAGGGTGAAGGCGCGCGCCTCGCCGGTACCGCCTTTCACCACCAGCCGCGACCCCGCCGCGTCGGTGAGGATCGAAGCGGTGACGCCGGCATTGGCGGCATTGATCGCAGCGGCGATCCCCTCGAGGCTCGAGTTGCTCTCGCCGATCGTGATGTCCACCGGTGTGCCGCTGCCGGCGGTGAAGCCGGTCATCGCGCCATTGACTACAGTGGCGGTTCCGAAGGTCAGCGTCAGGGTGCCGCGCCCGACTGCCGCGGCCTTGTCAGCCAACGGCGCCGCCGACGCCGCCTGTGCGGAAGCGAGCTGGCGCACTTCGACCTGTGCGCTGAGCGCGCTGAGATTCGCGCCGGCCAACCGCGAGACATTGAGAATACCGGTGTTCGAGCTGGTCGGCTGGGTCGCGAGATTGCCGCTGCGCGACAAGGTCGAAAGCGCCGTCGCGAAGGTGGTGATGTTGCTCTTGTGGGTCGTCGCGGCGCTGATCTGCGCGGTCAGCGTCTCCTCACGCTTCTTGAGCGCGGCGTTGCGGTTCTCGAACTGCGCGTCGACGAGACTCTGGACGAGCGCGGTCGTGTCGATGCCCGATCCGCCGCCGAGCGTCTTGGTAATCGATTCAACGGCCACGTGAACGTCCCCCTCTAGATCGGTTAACGGCCATTACGGCGCCGCCTTTAGGCCGGTCTGGACACCATTTTCGTCGAACAGCGCGGTCTGCGGCACGGTGATCGCGGGCATGCGTCCGCCAGCGCGCTTATCGATCCCGAAGACGAAGGCGAGCACGGTCGCCACCGCCATGTAGAGGTCGTCGCGAATCTCCTGATTCTCGCGGCTGGTGAAGTAGATGGCGCGCGCCAGCGGCGGCAGCTCGATCCGCGGCACCGCGAACTCGTCGGCCAACTCGCGGATCGCCAGCGCGATCTCGCCGCGGCCCTTGGCGACCACCACCGGCACCTGATCCTTGCCGTTGGTATAGCGCAGCGCGACCGAGAAGTGTGTCGGGTTGGTGAGCACGACATGCGCTTCCTGTACCTTGCTGCGCAGACCGCCCTTGGCGAGTTCGCGTTGGCGCTGGCGCTGTGCAGACTTGGCTTCGGGCGAGCCTTCGCTTTCCTTGTGCTCGTCCTTCACTTCCTGAAGGCTCATCTTGAGGCGCTGCATGTGGCGGAAGATCTGGATCGGCAGATCCACACCGGCGATCAGCAACAGCCCGCCGGCCATCACGAAGATCAGCGTGGCGAAGGTGTCGCCCAGCGACTTCACCGCAGTGCCGAGATCGGACGAGACCAACCCCATGGTCGGCCCCGCCGAACCCCATAGCATCCACGCGCCGATCCCGCCGAGCAGAACGACCTTGAGCAACGACTTGAACAGCTCGATCCAGCCGGTCGGCCCGAAGATGCGCTTAAGGCCCGAGCCGGGATTGATGCGGTTGCCCTTGGGCGCGAGCAGCTTGCCGTTCCAGTGCAACGCGCCGAGCGCGGCCTGACTTGCAACCGCCCCGACAAAGGTAATCGCGAGCAGCGCGCCAAGCGACGGGGCGAGCTTCCACCCCGCGGTGGCAAGCGGCTTCCACGGCTGGAAGCTCTCGATATCGGCGCGCCCGAAGGTGAAGCTGGCGCCCATCACTTCCTTGATCGCGCCGAGCAATTGCGGCCCCATCATCACCATCCAGCCGCAGCCGAGCAGAATGATCAGCGCCGCGCCGAAATCGCGCGACTTGAGAAGATCGCCCTGTTCAAGCGCCTTTTCCTTGCGCTTGGGTGTTGGTGCTTGTGTCTTTTCGCCGGCGCTTTCGGACATCAGCCGAGCACCAGCGTCTGCGCCGCGTCGAGCGCCTCGCGCACGATCACGAGCATGTAATCGCCCATCGCGGGCATGCCGACGAGCAGCGCCAGCACGCCCATCGCGAGGCTGGCGGGAATGCCGATCGCGAACAGGTTGAGCGCGGGCGCCGAACGCGAAAGCATGCCGACGACGATGTTGAGACAGAGCAGCAGGAAGCCGACCGGCAGCGCGAGCAGCAACCCGGCGAGGAAGGCGTAGCCGCCGAACAGCGCGATATTCTGAAGCTTGTCCGGCGTCAGCCAGGCCTGGCCGGGCGGGAGCAGCTCATAGGAGCGCACCACCAGCTCGACGAGCACGAGGTGGCCGTCGACAGCAAGGAACAACAGTGTCAGCAGGATGGTCAGAAACTGGCCGAGCGCCGGGGTCGACTGGCCGGTCTGCGGGTTGATCGCGGTGGCGAAGGACAGGCCCATCGACACGCCGATCACCTCGCTCGCCACCAGCGGCGCGGCAAAGGCGATCTGCAGGATGAAACCGAGCGCAAGGCCGACCAGCACCTCAGCCGCGACGGCGAGGAAGGTGACGAGCGCGAACACTTCGCCCGGCGCATCGATCGGCACCGCGTTCATCGACAATATGCCGACCGCGGCGGTAAGCAGGATGCGGACATTCATCGGCACCGACACCGCGCCGAACACCGGTGCCGCCACGAACGCCGCGCCGACGCGCACCATCGTGAACAGCAGCGCCCAGAGCTGCGGCTCGATCGAGAGGCCGAAGCCGAGCATTCTAGAAGGGCCGCCCTTCCGCCCGGCGACCGGTCGCCATGGTCACGAAAACAGGCGCCTGGCTTCCGAACCGCCCGACAGCGCACCGGCGCGTTTCACCGATTGTGTCGGAGACGGGAGTCCGTTTTCGGGGACGCGACGGAAGAAGCAGCGGGGCGGGAATCACCGCACCAGCTCCGGGATGCGTTCGAAGATGCCGGTCGTGAAGTCCCCCAGCAGCGTCATGATCATTCCGCCGAAAATGACGAGAGAAATACCGACGATCGCGAGCTTGGGCACGAAAGTCAGCGTCTGCTCCTGGATCGACGTCGCGGCCTGCACCATGCCGAGGATCAGGCCCGACAACAGCGCCGGGATCAGGATCGGGGCGGAGGCGAGCGCCAGCACCCACATCGCCTCACGCGCGACGGTCAGGAAATATTCTGCGTCCATGTCGGCTAACTCACGAAACTTGCGGCGAGGCTGCCCATCGTCAGCGCCCAGCCATCGACCAGCACGAACAGCAGCAACTTGAACGGCATCGAGATAATCGTCGGCGACATCATCATCATGCCAAGGCTCATCAGCACGGTGGCGACGATCAGGTCGATGACGATGAAGGGCAGAAAGATCAGGAAGCCGATCTGGAACGCGGTCTTGAGCTCGCTGGTCACGAAGGCGGGGAGCAGCACCGAGAAGGGCGTATCCTTGGGGTTCGCGATCGGGCCCACCTTGGCCATCTCCGCGAACATGGTGACGTCCTTGACCCGCGTCTGCTTGAGCATGAAGGCGTGGAGCGGTTCGCCCGCCTTCGCGATCATCTCGGTCGCGCCGATGCGTCCTTCAGCATAGGGCTGAATCGCGGCGGTGTTCATCTGGCTGATGGTCGGCGCCATCACGAAGAAGCTGAGAAACAGTGACAGCCCGACCAGCACCTGATTGGGCGGAGTCTGCTGAAGCCCCAGCGCCTGCCGCAGGATCGCCAGCACGATGATGATCCGCGTGAAACTGGTCATCATCAGCAGGATGCCCGGCAGAACCGTGAGCAGCCCCATGATGATGAGGACTTGCAGCGAAAGGCTGAGCGGTGCGTCGCCGCCGCCAAGATCGCCGAGTGCGCGGTCAACCGCATCGCCCACGCCCGGCGTCGGTGCGGCGGCAGGCGCCGCAACCGGGGCGGCCGGAGCCGGCGCACCCTGCGCGAATGCCGGGGCGACGAGGAACAGCGCGAGCGCGAAGGCGCCCAGCACGAGCGCGAGATGCCGGAGGGCGGCGGTCACGGATCGATCCGGTCGATCAGGCTGACGCCATTCCGGCTCACCGAGACGAGAATACGTTTGCCCTCGACCTCAAGCACCGCGATCCGCGTACCGGTGGAGATCATCATCGTCTCCTTGACCTTGAGCAGCCGATCGCCCTGATTGCCGGGCAACCGCGCCTCAAGCTTGCGCCAGAGATAGAGGCAGCCGATCAGCAAACCGCAGACGAGCGGCAGGAGCACGACCAGCTTGAGGATGTAGGACCACATCATGGGTGGCTCAGCTCCGCTTTTCGGGTGCGACCAGCTCGGTCATGCGGATGCCGAACTTGTCGCCGACCGTGACCACCTCACCGCGGCCGATCAGCGTGCCGTTGACGAACACGTCGAGCAACTCGTCCGCCTCGCGGTCCAGCTCGATCACGCTCGATTCGCCGAGCGCAAGGAGTTCGCGCAGCGTCAGTGTGGTCGACCCGATCTCGACCGTCAGCTTGACGTCGACATCCTGAAGCAGGTGGAAATTGGCCGCGACAGCGGCTTCGGCGGCAACGCCCCCGGTCATGTCGGTCATCGTGCGTCCTCGAGTGCAAGGGATTCGAAACGGGTCAGGCGAATCGCCGCCTGGCCATTAGCGGTGCCGACGGTGCCGGCGCCGATCTGCTGGCGATTGACCATCACCGGCACGTCGGGGCCGAAGCTGATCGGGATCACGTCACCGGCCTTGAGCGCCATCAGCATCGACAGCGGCACCACCGGCTCGGCAAGCACCGAACGAACCGGCAGGCGCAGCGCCATCGCGGCGCGTGTCAGGCCGTTGCGCCATTCAGGCTCGGGCTCGGGCTCGCCGCCGATCACCTTGGCGGTGAGGCTGGGCGTATAGGGTTTGAGCGCGGCGACCGGATAGAGGATGTCGATCCATTGCGGCTT
>DATIGZ010000032.1:0-1532 GCA_035481255.1 Sphingomonas sp.
GCGATGTCCGGGAGCGCGGCGACGGGCGGGATCAGGGTGACGGTCCAGCCCTGAACCCCCGCCGCGACGCGGGTTTCGAGCGCGCGATAAGCGGCGAGGTTGGCACCGGGGAGCGGGGTGGCGTTGACCACCGCGCGGCGATTGTCTCGGTCGAGCAGCACCGCGTCGCCCTTGACGCCCGCGATCAGCGCGAGCTGTTCCTGCGCGCGGGCGGCGAGGCGGTTGGCGGCGCTGGCGCTGGAGGCCTGGGCGGCGGCGACCTGTGCAGCTTCGGCCTGGGCGCCGGTGCCGACGCGGATCTGTTCGAGTTCGACCGCAACCGGACGGCCGACCAGCTGGGCGAGGACGCCCTGCGCGCGGCGCTCGACATCCTCTCGCACGCTCGGGGTCAGGACAGTGGCCGTCACGCGGACGGGGTCGGTCTGATAGTCGATCTCGACCTGGCTGAGGCGCGCGGTCCCCTCAAACTCGCCGCTGATCACGTCGCGGATCTGGCGCGAGGTGTTGGCTTCCCAGCCGAGCTGGACCAGCACGAGTCCCAAGGGAATCGCGAAGGCGGCGAGTGCGACGGTGACGACAATCGTCTGCAGCATCGTGTGCTGGGGCGAGAGGTGCGAGCCGAAGCCGTAAAGGCGCGCGACCACCGCCGCGGCGACGGCGATGGTGATGAGGTTGGTGAGGAACAGCAGCAGCGAGCCGGCGAACACCGTCCAGTTCCAGGTCGCAAGGCCGAAGCCGATCACCGCGATCGGCGGCATCAGCGCGGTGGCGATGGCGACCCCGACGACCGTGCCCGCCCTGCCCCGGATCATCGCATAGGCCCCGGCGAGCGCGGAGAAGAGCGCGACGAGCAGGTCGAAGAGGTTCGGCCGGGTGCGCGCGGCGATCTCCGCCGTCACATTCTGGATGGGGGAGACGAGTACCAGCAACGCGGTAAACAGGATCGCGATCAGGAAGCCGAGCGCGACCGCGATCGCGGCGGTGCGAATCTCGTCCCAGTCGAAGGTCGCAAGGCCGAAGCCGAGGCCGATGATCGGCCCCATCAGCGGCGAGATCAACATCGCGCCGATCACCACGGCCGGAGACGACAGGAGCAGGCCGAGCACCGCGATGCCCGCCGACATCAACGTCATGAAGGCGTAGCGACCGGTAAAGCCCGCATCTTCGCGCACTTTTTCGACGACATCGACATGATCGACCGTGGCGATCACCCGCGAGCGCCACCAGGCGACCACGGGATTATCGGGCTTCAACAACGCGATGCTCATTTGCGGGGCTGTAAGGGGTTTGCCCCCGCGCCGCCAGCGGTTAGGCAGGGTCGCATCGACCAGCAGGGGACGTTCATGGCCGGCACCAACGCATCAATCGCGCCTTCGGCGCTGCGCTCATTTCTGAAGAGCGAGGCAGCGGGCGGCATCATATTGATGGCCGCCGCGGCGCTGGCGATGATCGTCGCCAATCTGCCCGGGATTTCGGAGGCCTATTTCCACCTGCTGCACCTCGACACCGGGCCGGTGATCAGCCCCAAATAC
>DATIGZ010000033.1:0-2390 GCA_035481255.1 Sphingomonas sp.
GCGGCACGCGTTACACCGCGATGGCGATCCACGGAAATGAGGAAACGCGCGAAACCCACGAACAGATGGGCTTCCATGACGGCTGGGGCACGGTGGTCGATCAGATGGTGGCGCACATCAAGGCGTCGTTCAACTAAGGCGCGAAAGGGGAGGCGGGTGATGGCGGATACCGATATGGGGCGCTGGTTCTTGTTCGCGGGCGTGGCGGCGGCGTTGCTGTTCTTTGTCGTCCCGACGATTGAGATCTTCCGTCGCCCCGCCTTCGACATTTCCCGCCATGCGATCAGCATGCTCAGCCTGGGCGAGGGCGGGTGGAAGATGAAGGCGGTGTTCGTCGTCTCCGGCGTCCTGACCCTTGCCTGCGCCGCGGGGATGCTCGGGGTACTGGGTCGCGGCTGGGCGGGGTTCTCTGCGTTGCTGCTGATCGGGGCCTATGGCGTCGGCCTCGTGCTCGCCGGCATCTACGACGCGCCGGCGGGGCTCGGCTTCCCGGCCGGAACGCCGCTCGACCAGCAGCCGGTGATGACGCGCGAGGCGACACTGCACAGCGTGGCGTTCATGGTCGCGTTCAGCGGCCTGATCCTCGCCTGCTTCGCACTGGGTACGCACTTCCTGCTGGAAGAGCAGTTCGTCCTCGGCGTGGTGTCTCTCATAGCGGGGCTGGGGCTTCCCGCACTGATCGCGCTTGGGGTTGCGGGCAAGATCGCCCCGGGAATCGCCTTCTACTGGGCGGGGATGTTCGCCTGGCTTTGGCTCGCGGTCGCCGCGGTCCATCTGACCAGGGCGGGTTAGCCGGGAAACAGGCTCCCGTCGGCCACATCGCTATGCTCGACCTCGCGCGGACGCTCGAGCAGGAAACGGTCGTCCTCGGGATAGTAGCGCGCCACGGCGATATCCTTGCCCGCAAAGGCACGGATATCGTCGAGCGAGCGCCACCAGCTCATCGTGACCACTTCGCTGGTGCCGTTGCCCAGATCGCGGAACAGCATCTGCCAGCCGAGATTGCCGGGCGTGGAGGTATAGTCGGTCCCGCCGGTACCCGCGATATAGGCGCGATACGCCTCGCGCTCCGCGGTGCGGATGACACCGCGCCAGCGGCGCAGGATCATCCGCGACGGCTCGCGATATGGCGGTCGATGACGCTCTCCAGCACCGTCAGCGGCACGCTGCCGCCCAGCACGACCGCGTCGTTGAACGCCTTGAAGTCATAACGGCTGCCCAGCGCCTTTTGCGTCTTGGTGCGCAGCGTGTTGATTTCGGTATGGCCGAGCTTGTAGCCGCAAGCCTGACCCGGCCAGCTGCAATAGCGGTCGACCTCGCCACTGACTTCGTCGACCGACGACCCGTTGGCGGTGGCGAACCACTCGATCGCCTGGCTCCGCGTCCACTTCTTGGCGTGCAGGCCCGTATCGACGACGAGGCGGCAGGCGCGGAAGGCGAGGGACTGAAGGTAGCCCAGCCGGCCGATCGGATCCTCGTCATACGCGCCCAGTTCCGCGCCGAGCTGCTCGGCATAGAGTGCCCAGCCCTCAGTATAGGCGTTGAACGAGAGCAGCGAACGGACCAGCGGCAGCTTGAAGGTATACTCGCCCTGCCAGACGTGACCCGGGATGCCCTCATGATAGGCGAGCGTGGGCAGGCTGAAGCGCGAATGCAGTGCGGTGGTGCGCAGGTTGAGCCACACCTTGCCCGGAACCGTTCCGTCGATCGACCCCGCGCCGCCATAGGCGCCCGGCGCGCCCGGCTCCTCGGCGAGCGGCAGGCGCTTCACCTCGACGCTGCCGGGGACGAGCGTGTGGAAGGCGCGCGGCATGCGGCTGCGCATGTCCATGATCCGTCCGGTCATGAACTTCAGGATTTCCGCGCGCCCGGCGTCATTGTCCGGGAACAGGAAGCGCGGATCCTTGCCCAGCGCGGTCATGCGCTCGCCGACGGTGCCCCTGGCGAATCCCTGCTTCTTCAGGATCACGTCCATCTCGGCCTGAAGCGCCTTCAGCTCTTCCTGACCGGTCCGGTGGACTTCGTCCGGAGTCATCGTCGTGGTGGTGCCTGCGCGCAGCGCCCAGGCGTAGTAGGCCTCGCCGTCGGGGAATTTCCACACGCCCGCGTCGGACGTCGCCTTGGCGCGATGCCGCTTCAGTTCCGCGATCTGGCGATCGAGCGCAGGGGCGACCTTGCCCGCCGCGATCTTCGCCACGGCGGCCGCCTGATCGCCCGTGACGGCGCGCTTGGTGGCGTAGTTCGTCACCAGCTCCCACTTGCCCGCGTCGGTGCCGCGGGTCAGCGCGATTTGCTTCAGACACTTGTCGAGCAGGAAATCGGGCGCGACGACACCCTTGTCGTACGCGACCTTCAGCCGTTCCGTCTCGCCGTCGAGCAGCGCCGCATAC
>DATIGZ010000034.1:0-13631 GCA_035481255.1 Sphingomonas sp.
CGCCGCCGCCGATGGAGCGGCTGAAGAGCCTTAACATGTCACGGACCGAATAAGTTAATGCGACTAGTTTGCATTACCTTTCCTTCGCTGTTAGCGGGCGCAGCGAAGGAGATTCCAATGATCCGTCGTCTGCGTTCCCCGTTGCCCCTCGTCGCGATCGTCTGGCTCGCTCCGGTCGCTGCGCAGGCCGAGACGGCCGTAGAAGCGGAAGCGCCGTCCGACGCGGAAAAGACCGAAGACGAGGGTCAGGTGATCATCACCGCGGCGCGTACGGTGCTGCCGCCCAACGCGCTGCCGCTGACCATCGACGTGATCGACAAGAGCGCGCTCGACCAGCAGATCGCGATCGCCGGATCGGTGACCGACGCGGTGGCGACGCTCACCCCGTCCTTCTCCCCCACCCGCCAGAAATTGTCAGGCGCGGGCGAGACGCTGCGCGGCCGGTCGCCGCTCTACGCGATCAACGGCATTCCCCAGTCGACCCCGATGCGCGACGGCAGCCGCGACGGCTTCACCATCGACGGCTTCTTCGTCGACCGGGTCGAACTGATCTATGGCTCCAACGCATTGCAGGGGATTGGCGGCACGGGCGGCATCGTCAATCAGGTGACGGTCGGCGCGCCCAAGACCGAAGGCCTGTCGGGCCGCGTGCTGCTTCAGGGGACCGCCGACGGCGACTTCAGCAGCGATGGCCTGGGCTACAAGGCCGCGGGACTGATCCAGTACAAGGCCGGACGCTTCGACGCGACGATCGGCGCGGCTTATGAGAAGCGCGGCGCCTTCTACGACGCCGATGGCCGCCGGATCGGCATCAACCTGACACAGGGCGAGACTCAGGATTCGCGCGCGACCTCTCTGTTCGCGCGGCTCGGCTACGAACTTTCGCCCAGCGCACGGCTCGACCTGATCGCCAGCCGGTTCGAGCTCGATGGCGAGGGCGATTACATCCCGCTCGCGGGCAATCGTACGCTCGGCATCCCGACCAGCGCGGTTCACGGCACCCCGCCGGGCAAGGCGGCCGCCAACCGCGCGGAGAGCGTCGCGCTGTCGCTGACCGACAGCGATCTGTGGGGCGGCAATCTGATCACCCAGGTCTTCTTCAACCGCAACCACGACACCTTCGGCGGCGAGCCGACACCGACCGCGACGTTCCAGGATCCCGCGATCGCGCCGATCGGCACGCTGTTCGACCAGTCGGAGAACCGCAGCCGCAAGTTCGGCGGCAAGATCAGCTACGAGCGCGGCCTGCCCGGCTTCGATGATCTGACGCTGACGCTCGGCTTCGACGCGCTGTGGGACAAGACCGAACAGCGGCTGATCGCCACCGGCCGGGTCTGGGTGCCGCCCAGCGACTTCCAGAGCCTTTCCCCCTTCGCACAGGCCAATTTGAAGCTGTTCGACGGCGTGTTCCGCCTCGCCGGCGGCGCGCGGTGGGAAAATGTGAAGATCACCATCGACGATTACCGCACCCTCGCATCGACCACCGCGACCGGTACGCCACCCAACCCGGCAACTTATGGCGGCGTCGCGGTCGGCGGCGGCAGCCCCAAGTTCGACGATGTGCTGGTCAATGGCGGCGTGATCTTCGAGCCGGTCGCCGGCATCCGCGCCTATGCGAGCTATGCCGAGGGCTTCACGGTTCCCGATATCGGCCGCATCACCCGCGCCGTGAACCGCACCGGAATCGATATCGATACCTATGTCGACATCTCACCGATCATCTCGAACAACCGTGAGATCGGTCTCGAGGTGAAGCGCGGCCCGCTCGATGCCAGCGCCACCTATTTCTGGTCGTCGAGCGACAAGGGCCAGCTGCTGATCGCCCGCCCCGACCGCATCTTCGACGTTCAGCGGCTGCGCGTCGAGATTCAGGGGCTTGAGATCGCGCTGAACGTGAAGATGCCGGTCGACGGGCTGAAGCTCGGCATCGGCTATGCCCATCTGCTCGGCCGCTATGATGCCGACGCGACTCCCGACGGCGTGGTCGACACCGATCTCGACGGCGTGAACATCTCGCCCGACCGCCTCAACCTTTCGGCGAGCTATGCGAGGGGTCCGTTCTCGGCGCGCGTGCAGTCGCAATTCTACCTGTCGCGCACCTTCCACGCCGACATTGGCAAGACCCAGCCGGATCAGCGCAACAATTTCGGCGGCTACAACGTCACCGACGCCAATATCCGGTACGAGACCGGCATCGGTGCGCTGAGCCTGAGCGTGCAGAACCTGCTCAACACCCAGTATATCGACTATTCGAGCGACACCCGGCTACCGACCGACAACCTCGCTTTCTTCGCGGGACGCGGGCGGACCTTCACGCTCGGCTGGGACTATCGATTCTAAGGGACCGGCGTTCTGACGATGAAATGGATCGATCTTCTCCACCGCTGGACGGGCGGGATCATCGGGCTGGTGCTCGGCCTGCTTGGCCTCACCGGAGCGATCCTCGTCTTCAAGAGCTGGTGGCTCGCCTATCTGCCCGGTGCAGGCGATGCGCAACGACAGGACGTCGCAGCGCTTGCGGCGCAGGTCGATACGGCCATGGCTGCGCCCGGCGGGCCACCCCAGTCGATCCTGTTCGCCACACAAGACTTCGGCCTCACCCGTCTGTCGCGCGGTGAGGGCGCTGGCGCCTATGCCGATCAGTCGGGACGCATCGTCACCGAATGGGGCAGCAAATGGGACCGGGTCGAGCTGTGGCTGTTCGATTTCCACCATCACCTGTTCTTCGGCGACACGGGCGAGGCGGTTGCGGGGATAGCGGCGCTGATCGGCCTGCTGTTCGTCATCACCGGCGCGATCCTGTGGTGGCGGCTGCGCAAGACCTTCAAGTTCCGCCTGATTCCGAAGCGGATGAGCCGTCCGGCAATCATCACCCATCACCGCGACATCGGCGTGGTGTTCGCACCGCTGCTGTTCCTCGCGCTCGCGACCGGATCCCTGATGGTGTTCCGCCCGATCAGCGAAGCGCTGTTCGCGCCCTCCACTGGCCTCAGCGCCCCCTTCGCGGCGCCCGAGGTCGAGGGCGGGCCGCTGGCGGCGAAGCTCGACTGGGTGGCGATGTTCGCGGCGGCGCGCGCGCAATATCCGAATGCGGAGATCCGCCTTGTCGCGCTTCCGCGCAAACCGGGCGGGCTGATCCAGATGCGGTTGCGCCAGCAGCCCGAATGGCTGCCCAATGGCCGCACCCTGCTGTGGTTCAGGCCGGAGAACGGCCAGCTGGTCGATCACCGCAACGTCCAGGCGATGCCGAGGGGCGTGCGCGCCTACAACGCGATCTATCCGCTCCACGCGGCGAAGGTCGGCGGTGTGCTGTGGAAGCTGGTGATCGCCGCGACCGGCCTCGTCCTCGCGATGCTGGGCACGCTGGCGGTGTGGACCTTCTGGTTCAAGCGGCCCAAGCCCAAGCCGGTGCGGAAAGCACGTCCGGCAACCGTCTAGCCGAACACCGCCTCCAGACCGGCGGCGGGGTTGCGGGGGTCCGCGCCGAACCGGTTGGGTCCGGTGGTGCCTTTCCATGCCAGCATGACCAGCAGAATGGCCGGGCAGAGGAACACGCTGAGCCCGATCAACTGGTACGTCGTTTCGCCGGCCTCCTCGTCAAACGGGACCAGGATCAGTGCGAGGAAGACGGGCGTGAACGGCAGCGCCGCCCACCATCCGGTCCGGCTGGCATCGTGCAGCCGGCGCACGGTCACCGCGAGGCCCGGGATGAAGCTGCCAAGCACGAATAGCCCCCGAAGCGGGTCGATAATCCGGGAATCCCCCAACACACGTTCGGAGAGTCCGAGTGCGGCCAGCACAATGGCGAAGCCCAATGCGAACGGCCAGAATTCGGTTCGGCGCGATCGGCCGCGAAATTTGAAATAGCGCCGATAAGGCGACAGCATCCAGCGCATCCAACCCCCGCTCTTCTAACGCTCGTTCCAGCTTCTCTTCACGACCGCGGCGCCTGACGGCGATAGCTCAGCGCCTCGGCGACATGGATGCGGCCGACGCTCTCGCTTTGCGCGAGATCCGCGATGGTGCGCGCGACACGAAGTACGCGGGTGTAACCGCGCGCGGACATGCGCATCGCCTCCGCCGCCTGCGCCAGCAGCTTGCGGCCCGCTTCATCGGGGGTCGCGGCGGCATCGAGCACCGGGCCATCGGCCTCGGCATTAGTGCGCGTGCCTGCCTCCCGGTAGCGCGCCGCCTGCACCCTCCGCGCCGCGGCGACCCGCGCCGCGACTTCCGCCGATCCCTCGGCCGGCGGCGGCAGCACCAGATCGGCCGCGGTGACCGGCTGGACTTCGACGTGGAGGTCGATGCGATCGAGTAGTGGACCGGATACCTTGGCCTGATAGTCCGCCGCGCATTTCGGCGCGCGTGCGCAGGCCAGCGCCGGATCGCCGAGATGCCCGCAGCGGCACGGGTTCATCGCCGCGACCAGCTGGACGCGCGCCGGGAAGGTGACATGGGCGTTCGCGCGCGCGACGCTGACCGTCCCGCTCTCCAGCGGCTGACGCAGCGAATCGAGCACCGCGCGCTGGAATTCGGGCAGTTCGTCGAGGAACAGCACGCCGAGATGCGCCATGCTGACCTCCCCCGGCTTGACCTTGAGCCCGCCGCCGGTGAGCGCCGCCATCGACGCCGAATGATGCGGCGAACGGAACGGCCGCATGCGCGTGAGCTTGCCGCCCTGAAGCGTGCCCGCGACGCTCGCGACCATCGACACCTCAAGCGCCTCCGGCATTATGTAGCAAATGCACCAACGACTAGATAGATGTAATCGTCTGCGGTGCGTATCGTCATCGTATGAGCGACATTGCCTTGGAAGCGCTGAAACGTAAGCGCGCAGAGATCACCGGAGAGATAGCCCGGTGCCACGCGGACCTTGGGAAATTGTCCAAAGACCTTGAGCATCTGGACGCGACGCTCCGGTTGTTCGCCCCTGACTTCGTGGCTGAGTCAGTACTTCCCAAGGTGTTCACCCCGCCCAAGTCGTGGAGCAAGCGCGGGGAGATGTCGCGCGCCGTCCTGTCGATCCTGCGCATAGCCAAGGGCCCGCAATCCACGCGGGAGATAGCTGCGCAGATTGTCGCGCAGCGCGGCCTAGAGAGCGATCCGGGCATCCTCAACATAATGACCCGGCGCGTCGGCCATGTGCTGCGCGACAAGCGGGAAACCGGCCTAGTGCGGTCGGTCGAGGAAACCGGACTTTGGCTGCAATGGGAGATCGTGCGCTAACGTTAGCCGAGCAGCCCGTACACGCACGAGCCAAGCGCTAGCAGGCTCAGGAAACCGACTACAGCGGCCTCTATGTGGAGGGGCTTAGAACGTGGCATTATGCAATCTATTAGTGACAGATTCATGTTTCGTCCCTATATAGCGGCTCATGGCACTCCGTTTTCAATTTGACGAGCGGAAGGGCACCGAGGCCTTGGCTTACATCGCTGCCAAATGGCCTAACGTGACAATCTTCTACGCTTCTAAGGTGCTTTTCTTCGCTGAGAAGAAGCACCTGAACGCCTATGGGCGACCTATCGTGGCAGATACATTTATCGCCATGCCGAATGGGCCTGTGCCAAGCACTCTCTACGATTTCATCAAGGGCAACCTCGGTCAGTCGGGCGACCCAGAGGGGTTCCGTGAGGCTATCGACACTGCCAATCACCCGAGAATCGCTGCCAAGCGTCCATTCAACAATGAGGCGCTGTCGGCAACGGACATCGAGTGCATCGATGCTGCAATAGCCTATTGCCGACCTAAGGGGTTCGGCCATCTTTCTCAGCTAACTCATCAAGAGAGAGCGTGGTCTGAGGCATACGCTAACTCGGCGATGGACTATGAACTCTTCATTGATGAAGATAACCCCAATCGAAACGAGATTATCTCGGAAGCCCGGGAATTTGCAGCCTGCGGCGTGCTGTAGTGCCCTTCCAGGCAGGGCATATATATTGGATCACGTTTCACTATATTGTGCCACCGCACGAGAAAATATCGCTTTGCGTTTGTCCAAATAGGCCTTTGTTTTTCTGGCTAAATTCGAACCCTAAAATGCACGGCATCGGTCAGCTTCTTATCGCGCAAGCTGATTGCGACCAGCTAAACTATGATAGCTACATTGATCTTTCTGGCCTGAAGACCGGCTCCGAGCTAGATTTGAACACCGCTCGTTACGGGGCGCCCATGTCTGAGACTATGAGGGCTTCCGTACTCGGAGCGTTGGCACAGCCAATCGGCCTTCTGCCCGACGTTCATCGGAATCTGGCGCTGGCCAATTTGGCTTAGCCCCTCTGCCAGTACCCGGCCCACTTGCGCGACACCGGCGAGGCCAGCGCGCTTTCCGTGACCAGCATCGCTTGCGAGCCGTTCGACACGCGGCGGTTATCCTCGCGCCACGAAGCCTCCTGCGCATAGGCGTGGAGATACGGACCCGCGATATGATGGTGCGTACCGACTTCCATGCGGCGCAGGCGGCTAAAGTAGCTCTCGGCCATGTTGGTGCAGACGCCCTTGTCCATGAACTGGACCGAGTGATTGACGCGCTTGGTTTCCCAACCGGCGTGAAGGGCATCCCAACCGGTGCCTTCGTCGGCGTGGATCGTCGCGAGGGTCCCGACATGATCGCGGACGAACGGGACCGCATCGCCTTCGTTCTTGACGACGAACGGAAGTGACTTCCCGTCCTGCTCGCGCATGACAACGACGCACTGGCGCTTGCCGGTACGGTTGGCGACTAGGCGGCGATCCTTGCGGTCGGCCTTTTCGTTTTCGGGCTTCACGTAACCGCCGAAGTACGCGCCATCGATCTCGACCACGCCATCAAGGCGGCGGTTCTGCTGCTCAAGGCTCATGGCCTCTCGGAGCTTGTGCGAGAGGACAAAGGCGGTCTTGTACTGCACGTCGAGGTCGCGGCTGACCTGGAGCGCCGAAACGCCCTTCGCGCCGTTCACGAAGATGACGATCGCGGCGAGAAGGTCAGTGTAGGAGAGCTTGCGGCTCGCGAAGATCGTGCCGCTCGTGACGCTGAACTGGTGGTGGCAGGCAACGCACTTGAAGCGGCGGCGCGACGTGATGTTGTACGTCTCGGTGCAGCCGCAACGCGGGCAAACCGCCTCACCATCGTTCTCCGGCCAGCGCAGCTCGCAGAACGTCTCATATGCCTTGTCCTCGCCCATGCGGAACACGGCCTTGAGGCTCAGGGTGCGGGCAGCGGCGGAGAGGAGGAAGTGTTGCATGTCATCGTTTCCAGTGCTTATGCACTGTATATGATGGCATCGTGCGCCGTTGTCAATGGCCTTTGTATCGCATATGATGACATTCTACATCATATGGAGCTTGTATGCAGGTTCAGGAGAAAGAGTGGGAGGATCGCGTCAAGCGCCTCCTGAAAGCCGAGCTGGCGCGCAAGGGCATCACCTATGCGCAGCTAGTGGGGAAGCTCGCCGAGATCGGCGTGATGGACTCTGAGCCGAATATCAGGAACAAGATCAGCCGGGGCAAATTCACAGCGGTGTTTTTACTGCAATGTCTGGAAGCTATCGGGGCATCGTCGCTGCGGTTGGAGGAATAGCGCTACTCATAGCGTTCTCGATTGGCGTGTACGCCACGGCGTTAGCTTATGGCCATTACCAGCATGAGAGAGCAGTAGCTGGCCAGCATAGCGCAGATGACTACGCCAAGCATAAGCACCAAGCCGACATGGATCGCGCGGGTCTTCCAAGCCTTGCTGAACAGATAATATCCAACCCCGAACCCGACGAAGGAACCCAGCGCGAGAAGCGCGATTTGGCCGCCCAAGAGGCGACCGCCACATGGGCGTTCTGGGTGGTGATGCTGTCGGGCGGTCAATTCATCCTCAGCGCCTTCGGCTTGTTCGCGCTTCTCAAAACGATCCAGCAAGGCAAGGAAAGTATCGACAAGGCTACGGAAGCTAACGATCTCTCTATGAGATTCTACATCTCCGACAGAAGGCCAAAGGTAGTTCTCGGACGGGTTTCGGTTGATAGCGTGAAGGTAAGCGCTACCCACGTCCACGTTGAATTCACCATCGTATACGAGAACAAGGGCGCGACCGAAGCGGCCGACGTCAAGCTTTTCAGTGATAAGAAGATAACTGGGAATGGGTACCAACTGGATAAGGGTCTTGAGGAATTTGTTGAGGACAGGAGGAACGTCCGAATAGGGCAAAACCTCTACACCATTTGGCCGGCTGACAGAAAAATCGTCAAAGGCTGGTTTGTTGAAGCGCTTGAGGACATACCAGAAGCCGGAGGGTACTACGCCGCTCTTCACTATATGGTTCGGTACACCTTCGCTGCTCATGATGACCGCGAGTACTTCACCGCTTTCTATCTTCCGATCCTTTGTGCTGCGCCGCGATCCCAACTCGCCTCGCTCGGTGGGGAAGTGGCAAAGGCGTTCAGGATAGGCGACCCCGCTTACGAGATCAGAACCTAGAGTTGCTGCGGGAGCGCTAAACGCACCGCAAACGATGACAAGCGCAATCGCCCACCTAGGCATGGGTAATCGCCTTGGTGCATTTGCTACATAATGCCGAGCGCCTCGGCCGCGTCAAGCGGCGGCAGGATGCCGGGCAGGCAGCTCGCCATCAGCGACTTCCCCGCACCCGGCGGCCCGACCATCAGCAGATTATGTCCGCCAGCCGCCGCGATCTCGAGCGCGCGCTTGGCGGTCTCCTGCCCCTTCACCTGATTGAGGTTGGGACCATGCAGCACCTCCTCCGCCTCCCCCGCGGCCGGTGCGCCGAGCAGTTGCTGGCCCTTGAAATGGTTGATCAGGCCGATCAGGTCGGGCGCGGCGATCAACCCGGCGGTCCCCGCCCATGCCGCTTCCGGCCCCTGAGCCACCGGGCAGACCAGTCCCTTCCCCGTTTCCGCCGCATGCAGCGCCGCGAGCAGCACGCCGGGCGACGGCGCGATCCGCCCGTCGAGTCCCAGTTCGCCGACAAAGACATGCTCGCTCAGCGTTTCGGCATCGACCACGCCCATCGCGCCGAGCAGTGCCAGCGCGATCGGGAGGTCAAAATGCGACCCTTCCTTGGGCAGGTCGGCTGGCGAGAGATTAAGGATCACCCGTTTTGGCGGCAGCGCCAGTCCGATCGCCGCCATCGCCGCGCGCACCCGCTCGCGGCTCTCCGCCACCGCCTTGTCGGGCAAGCCGACGACGACGAAATTGGGCAGGCCGGGGACGAGGTTGCACTGCACCTCAACGGCGCGCGCCTCCAGCCCCAGATACGCAACCGTGGATACGCTCGCGACCATATGCCCCCCATTTGTTCGCCTGTTGTAACGGCTTTTACGCGGCAGGGAACGGTTGATCGCAACGCCGTCTTGCATGGGCAACACACACTCCCCAAGTCGGCCCCATGCGCCGTAAACCGCATCCGATCCTTCGAATCACCCTGCTGGCGATCGGCATCCTGCTGTTTCTGGTGGTCGCGCCGCTTGTCTCCCCCCTTCCCGGCCCGGCGGGAACGGTCGTGGCCGCGCTGGGCATCATCCTGATCCTGCGCAATTCGCGTTGGGCGCGCCGCCGCTTCGTCCTGCTGAAGGCGCGCTGGCCGCGCGTTGGCGCCTTTATCGATCGCATCCTGATCCGCGGCAGCGCGAAACGGCGGCGCGAACGCGCCAAATCGATCGCAGCGAATTGACTTTACTCCGTCCTTTGGCTAACGGCCCTGCACACGCGGTCGCCCCTGTGGCGGCCCTTTTAGTTTCTAGATTTCAGGGAATGAGCGATGAAGCGGACTTTTCAGCCGAGCAACCTGGTGCGAGCGCGCCGGCACGGCTTCCGCGCGCGCATGGCGACCCCCGGCGGCCGCAATGTGATTCGCGCCCGCCGCGCCCGCGGCCGCAACAAGCTGAGCGCCTGACCCTATCGCCAGCTTCGCTGGCGACTATGGAAGGCGCCTCTCTCGCGCGGCTGACGCTGCGCAAGGATTATCTCGCCGCCAACGCAGGCAAGCGCGCGCCCATGCCAGGGTTCGTGCTGCTGGTCCGCGTTCGCGGCGATGATGATTCAACGATGCGAATCGGCATCACCGTATCCAAAAAGGTCGGAAACGCGGTCGTGCGCAATCGCATGAAGCGCCGCTTCCGCGAACTCGCGCGCGAGATTCTTCCGCATGAGGGCATCGCGGGCGCCGATCATGTGCTGATCGGCCGCAATTCGGGCATCGAACGCGACTTCGCCGCGCTCAAGGCGGATCTGACCAAGGCATTGGGCAAGATCCGCAGATGATCGCACGCGCCCTGATCCTGATCGCGCGCGGCTGGCAAATCGGCCCCTCGCGCGTCCTGCCGCCCACTTGCCGCTACGCGCCAAGCTGTTCGGCCTATGCAATCGAGGCACTCTCCCGCTATGGCGCGCTCAAGGGCGGATGGCTCGCGCTCCGGCGCATCCTTCGCTGCCATCCGTGGGGTGGGCACGGCTATGATCCCGTGCCCTGATTTCCTGAACCGGGGACTGACGTGAAAGACGACCAGAAGAATTTCCTGCTCTTCGCCGTGCTTGCGGCCGCGCTGCTGTTCGGGTGGCCGATGGTCACCGGCTGGCTGTTCCCGACGGCCAATCCGCCGGTAACGGAGATCAAGGGCGGCAAGACCGAAGTCGTCGCCAATCCGGGCGCCGATCCGGCGGCCGACACCCCCGCGGCGATCCGCGACCGCAAGCTGGTCCTCGCCGAAACCCCGCGCGTTCAGATCGAGACCCCCACCGTGCGCGGATCGATCAACCTCAAGGGCGCGCGCATCGACGATCTGGTGCTGGTCAAGCACAAGGAAACGATCGCCAAGGACAGCGACCCGATCCGCCTGCTTTCGCCCTCGGGCACGCAGGACGCCTATTTCGCCGGCTTCGGCTGGTCGGGCAACGGCCTCACCGCCCCCGCCGCCGATGCGGTCTGGACCGCGAGCGGCACCAAGCTGACGCCGTCCACGCCGGTCCGGCTCACCACCGGCAGCGGCTCGCAGCGCTTCATCATCGAGCTGTCGATCGACGACGGCTACATGTTCACGATCCGCCAGCGCGTCGCCAACCTCGGCGACAAGCCTATCAGCGTCGCGGGCTACGGCTTCCTCTACCGTTATGGTCCGGGCAAGGATCATGACACCTGGACGATCCATGCCGGTCCGGTCGCGTCGTACAACGGCACGGTCGACTATGGCGTCAATTACAGCACGGTGAAGGACGAAGGCGCCAAGAGCTTCGATTCCACCGGCGGCTGGGTCGGCTACACTGACATCTACTGGCTGACCGCGCTGGTGCCCGATCAGGGCATGAACGTCGCGCTCAAGTTCCGCCCCGCCGGCGGCACCGCGACTCAGGCGCAGTTCGAACCGGCTGCTGCCCGTCAGGTCGGCCCGGGCCAGATGGTGACCCAGACCTCGCGCTTCTTCGCGGGCGCCAAGGACATCAACCTGCTCGATCACTATGAGGAACAGGGCGGCATCCGCCTGTTCGGCAAGGCAATCGACTGGGGCTGGTTCGAAGTCATCGAAAAGCCGATCTTCCACTATCTCAACTGGCTGTTCCGGATGATCGGCAATTTCGGCGTGGCGATCATCGCGCTGACGCTGACCGTCCGCCTGCTGCTGTTCCCGATCGCGCAGAAGCAGTTCGCGTCGATGGCGCAGATGCGCGCGGTGCAGCCGAAGATGAAGGCGATCCAGGAGCGCTACAAGGACGACAAGCCGCGCCAGCAGCAGGAGATCATGAAGCTGTACAAGGATGAGAAGGTGAACCCGCTCGCGGGCTGCCTCCCCACCCTGCTTCAGATCCCGATCCTGTACGCGCTGTACAAGGTGCTGATGCTCTCGATCGAGATGCGCCACCAGCCCTTCGCCCTGTGGATCAAGGATCTGTCGGCCCCAGATCCGCTGCATGTGCTCAACCTGTTCGGGCTGCTCGACTTCAACCCGCCCGCGTTCCTGGCGATCGGTTTGCTGCCGATCCTGCTCGGCCTGTCGATGTGGGCACAGTTCAAGCTCAACCCGACCCCGATGGACGATGTCCAGAAGCAGGTCTTCGCGATCATGCCATGGGTGCTGATGTTCGTGATGGCGCCGTTCGCGGCGGGCCTGCAGATCTACTGGATCACCTCCAACCTGCTCACCATCGCGCAGCAGAAGCTGCTCTACATGCGCCACCCGGCGCTGAAGGAGCCGGTGGTCGCGGCAGCGCCTTCGGCCAAGTCGACGAAGAAGTGACGAGCTTCGACCCCGAAGCGATCGAGGCCGCGCGAAAGACCTTCGCGGGGCCCGTCGCCTTCCTCAAATCCGCGCCCGCGCTTCACTTCCTGCCCGATCCGACGGTGCCGGAAGTGGCGTTCGCGGGGCGGTCGAACGTCGGCAAGTCGTCGCTGCTCAACGCGCTGACCGGCCGCAACGGCCTTGCCCGCACGTCGAACACGCCGGGCCGGACGCAGGAGCTGAACTTTTTCGACGTGGGCGATCCGCTCAAATTCCGGCTGGTCGACATGCCCGGATACGGCTTCGCGAAGGCGCCCAAGGACGTCGTCAAGAAGTGGCGTTTTCTGGTCAACGACTTCCTGCGCGGACGCGACGTGCTCAAGCGCGTGCTGGTGCTGATCGACAGCCGGCACGGCATCAAGGAAGTCGACCGCGACATCCTCGACATGCTCGACGCGGCGGCGGTGAGCTATCGCATCGTCCTGACCAAGGCGGACAAGATCAAGCCCGCCGAGCTTGCCGAAGTCACCGAGCGCACGATCGCGGAGGCGCGCAAACGCCCCGCCGCGCATCCCGAGATCCTCTCCACGTCGAGCGAGAAGGCCGACGGCATCGCCGAGCTGCGCGCCGCGGTGCTGGAGGCCGTGAGCATCTAAGCCGCGCTTCCCGCATGTAAAATCCGGTTGCGTGCGAAGGTAGCGCCAACAATACTTCCGTCATTGCCTCCGGGGGGAGGCGATTCGATGGGGGGGTTTCCATGAAGAAGGCAGTTTGGGCCGCGACCGCGGCCGCGTTCGTTATTGTCGCCACGCCGGCGATGGCCAAGGAAAAGAAGCCCGATAAGGACGCCGCCAAGATTGCCGCGGCCGTCGCCAGCATTTCGGCGCCGAAGGACACGCCCAAGGCGGTCGCGCTGACCTGGCCGACCGGAGTTACCGGGGGCACGCCCACCGTCGCCGTCGATGCGGTGCTGCCGGCCAACACCGAAATCGTGCTCAAGATGAACACCGAGCTCAGCTCGAAAAAGGCGCGCGAAGGCCATATCTTCGTCGCGTCGGTCGCGCAGGACGTGATGCTCGGCAACATGGTCGTGATCCCCAAGGGCACGCCCGCCAACGGCGTCGTCACCTGGCGCACCGGCAAGGGCGCGTTCGGCAAGAGCGCGAAGATGACCTACGCGTTCCACAGCCTCGAGCTTGAGGGGCAGCGCGTTCCCGTCTCGGGCGAGTTCCGCCAGGAAGGCAGCGGCAACACCGGCGCCGCGGTCGGCGCGGTCGCCGCGGCGGGGTTGATCGGCGGCATGTTCGTCACCGGGCGCAGCGCGGTGGTCGAGCAGGGCCGTGAGCTCAAGGTCCACACCACCACGGCGATCCCGATCGTGCTGCCTCGGGCACCCGCGCCCGCTGCCGCCCCGGCGGCCGAAACAACGGCGGCGCC
>DATIGZ010000035.1:0-5055 GCA_035481255.1 Sphingomonas sp.
GACCTATGCCTCAAGTTCCGCGCGGGCATAAAAGGTCGGGATCTTCCTAACCTATTTTAGTTTTTGGGTTTTTTTGATCGTTCGAGGAACGGTCGAAGGTTCCTCTCGTTGAGTCTGGGATCCCTCGACCGGAGGCCCCCACATGACCGATACGATCGATTCCGCGCGGGCGGACGATGCGCCGCTCAGCACATCGAAACGAACATCCGCTGCTGTCGACGCTGCCATCGGCACTCTGATCGACAAGCCCGGGCAGGGCGATGCCGATTCGCTGGTCGGCCGCAGCGTGACGATCAACCGTCCGCGCGCCGAGCTGTTTGCCTATTGGCGCGATCTCACCAACCTCGCCACCTTCATGGACAATGTCGAGCGCATCGACATGCTCGACGGCAAGCGTTCGCGCTGGGTGGTGAAGGCGCCGGGCGATACGGTCGTCGAGTGGACGGCGGTGATCACCGAGGAACGCGATGGCGAGGTGATCGCTTGGGCGTCGGAAGAAGGTGCCGACGTCCCCAATAGCGGTCGCATCGATTTCCGCGACTCCACGGGCGGGCGCGGGACGATCGTCACTGCGACGATCCTCTACGACCCGCCTGCGGGGATTATCGGCAAGGTGATCGCCAAGATGTTCCAGCGCGAACCCGCAATCCAGGCGCGGCGTGACCTGCGGCGCTTCAAGCAGCTCATGGAAACTGGCGAGATCGCCACGGGCGCGCGCAACCGCCGCCTTCTCCAGGAAGGGAAGAACTGATGCGCGCGCTGGCATGGCACGGGAAGCACGATGTGCGCGTTGACACGGTCGACGATCCCGAGATTCTCAATCCGCGGGACGCGATCATTCGCATTACCTCGACCGCCATCTGCGGCTCGGACCTGCACCTCTATGACGGGTACATCCCGACGATGCAGGCTGGCGACATCCTCGGCCATGAGTTCATGGGCGAAGTCGTTGAAGTGGGGCCTAAATCCGCGCTGCGGAAGGGACAGCGCGTGGTGGTGCCCTTCACCATCGCCTGCGGATCCTGCTTTCATTGCGGCAAGCACCAATATTCGGCGTGCGACAATGCGCTGCCCGCCGACAATCAGGACATCGCTCAGGAACTCTACGGCCAGCCGATGAGCGGGCTGTTTGGCTACAGCCACATGACTGGCGGCTATTCGGGCGGGCAGGCGGAATATGTCCGCGTCCCATTCAGCGACGTCGGCCCGCTCGTGATCCCCGACGGGATCGAGGACGAAAAAGTGCTGTTCCTGTCCGACATCCTCCCGACAGGCTGGATGGCGGCGGAGAATGCGCAGATCGAGCCCGGCGATACCGTGGCGGTATGGGGTTGCGGACCGGTCGGACTATTCGCGGTGCAGTCGGCCTTTCTGATGGGCGCCGAGCGTGTGATCGCGATCGACCATTTTCCGCATCGGCTTGAACTGGCCAAGCGGTTTGGTGCCGAGACGATCAATTTCGAGGAAAGCGCGACCTATGAGGCGCTGATGGAAATGACCGGTGGGATCGGTCCCGACGCGTGCATCGACGCGGTCGGCCTCGAGGCGCATGGCTTCTTCGTCGACAATGTCATCGACCAGATCAAGGCGTCGACCTTTCTTGGCACCGATCGCGCGCACGCGATCCGCCAGGCGATCCTTGCCTGCCGCAAGGCTGGGCGGGTCTCGATGCCCGCAGTCTATGGCGGGTTCATCGACAAGTTCCCGCTCGGCGCGTTCATGGAGAAGGGCCTGACGCTTCGGACCGGGCAGACCCACGTCCAGCACTACATGCCCGGGCTGCTCAATGCGGTGCTGGAAGGGAAGATCGATACCACCTTCCTGATCAGCCACACGCTGCCACTCGAGGAAGCGCCAGCTGGCTACAAGATGTTCCACGACAGTCAGAACGAGGTAACCAAGGTGGTGCTCAAGCCGCAATGGCTGCGGGCAGCGGAGTGATCCGGATGGCAAACAGACTTGCCGTGGTAACCGGCGCTTCGACCGGGATCGGCTTCGAACTTGCGACGCTCGCAGCGAAGGACGGATGTGACCTGATCGTGGCTGCAGACGAGCCGTTGATCGCGGCCGCGGCAGACGACTTCCGCCAGTTCGGCACAAAGGTCGAAGCGGTCGAGGCTGACCTTGCGACGATCGAAGGCGTGAATGGCCTGCTGAGCGCGGCACAGGGAAGAGAGATCGACATACTCGTCGCCAATGCCGGCGTCGGCACCGGCGGCGCGTTCCTCGATCAGGATGTGGCCGCCTGGCGCCATTCGATCGACACCAACATCACCGGGACGGTTTATCTGCTGCAGCGCGTTCTCCAGCGAATGGTGATGCGAGGGCAGGGCCAGGTGCTCGTGACCGGCTCGATTGCCGGCTACATCCCCGGCAGCTTCAATGCGGTCTACAATGCGACCAAGGCGTTCGTGGATAATTTCACCGAAGCGCTGCGCAACGAACTCAAGGACGTGAAAGGTGTCACGCTGACCACGCTGATGCCGGGCGCGACCGACACCGAATTCTTTGCGCGCGCGGGTATGCTCGACACCAAGGTCGGGCAGGATGAGGACAAGGCTGATCCCGCCAAGGTCGCCCGCGACGGCTGGGACGCGATGATCGCCGGCAAGGGCCACATCGTATCGGGCTGGTCGAACAGGCTTCAGGTCGCCGCTGCCGGAATCGTGCCTCAATCGATGCTCGCCGGGATGCATCGTCAAATGGCCGAACCGGGGTCGGACCAGGAATGAGCCATGGCTGAGAAATGGTCGCAGGAGGTTACCGAGCATAGCGCTGCCCTCGATCTTGAAGAGGGTGTTTTCACGCAAGCCGATCCTGCGGCGATCGCCCGCTCGCTCAAGCGTTCTGCCGAGCGCAGCAAGCGGCGCAAGGGCACGCCGCTTCAGTCCGCGATGGGCATGCTGACTTTCTACATCAATCGCGCGGGCGACACCCTCCCGCCCAAGCGGCGAAACCTGCTCGAACGCGCCAAGGAGGAGTTGCGCGCCCTGTTCCACCCAAATTGAGGAGAAATCCGATGTCGGACAAGCATACCGAGACTCAGCCGCGTCCCAACCTCTCCACCGAACCCGGAGCGAAGGGTATCGCGCCCAATAGCGCAACACAGACGCAGGACCGGCCCAATATCTCGACCGAGCAACAACGCGAGGGCGACGCGCGCAGCCCGAGCGACACGCTCGATCGCGGTCAGGACGCAACGCCGGGCGGCCAGCCGCCGGAGGATGTCGAGGACCGGCCGGTGGTTGGTACGGTGGAGCCGGAAGACTATCCGAAGGATTTGCCCGACCATTAATTAGGCCGAGCCTGTCGAATAGGCTGCCGCTTAGCCCGGCGCGTTGGGCTTGGCCGGGTCGACCCGGTTGCCGGATTGGTCGCGCTGGGCGTCCTGCTTGAGATAGGTGGCATTGTAGCCGACGAAGATCGCCAGCACGATCACGGCAAGGATCAAGGGAAAAATCCACAGCTTCCCCCGCCGGCCGCGCTGGAGATCAGCCATCGTGCTTCTCCATCGCCTGCGACAGACGTGGGCCGTCATAGCGCCTCAGCGCCAGTGCGTAGCGCTGCGCGGCTTCGCGATAGGCTGCGGCAAGGGGCGGCTTGGTCGCCTGCTGGACGCGGGCGATTGCTTCCCAGAAGCGGCATTCAAGAAAATCCTGGCGTGTATCGGTGGTCATAGGGGCCTTCCGTTTCCCCCGAAGACTAGCCCTAACCTGACCGAGCGGAGGTTGCATTCGCCTAGGTTAGGTCTGGCCGATTGGCGGACACGCGGGAAGAATCGTCCTAACCTGCGTTATCCCGCGCGAAACCTGCGCTCTGGACGGCGGTTGTTGCGGAGAGCCGTGCAGGCTGCCGGCAACGTCTCTTCCTCAGGAGAAGAAGCATGAGACATTTGGCAATCGGGCTGTCGCTGCTGGCGCTGACCGCGTGTGGGGAGAAGGCCGCGCGCGACGCGACATCGGACACGGGCAACTACGCCATGGCGACTGAGGCCAAGATGGAAGACGCCGCAGGCCGAACGCTTGGCGCGGGCGGGGCAGCCGCTCCCGGCACGGCCACGGATTATGTCACCAAGGCGGCGCTCGGCGACATGTACGAGATCGAATCGAGCAAGCTCGCGCTGACCAAGGCGCAATCGCCGGCCGTCAAGAAATTCGCCCAGCAGATGATCGATGATCACACCGCAACGACTGCCAAGATCGAGGCAACGGTCGCCCAGCAGCGCCTGAACATCACGCCACCCGCGGCGCTCGATGATCGCCGCCGCGGTATGATCGCGAACCTCAATGGCCTTTCCGGGACCGATTTCGATCGCACCTATCTCGACCAGCAGACTGCGGCACATCAGGAGGCGTTGCTCCTCCACAAGGGCTTTGCGGAAGGAGGCGACAATGGCGCGCTCAAGGGCGTCGCCGCGGAGATCGCGCCCAACGTCGAGCATCATCTTGCGATGGTGAAGCAACTCGACGAGCAGGGCGCGGATGGCACGCGCTGAGACGTGCTCGTTTCGGGAGACGGGCAATGAGTGAGAAAGACGACACGCAGTCGAGCCAGATCGACATCGGGCGCCCTCGCGGTGGCGTGTTCGATCGCGACCAAGGCTATTCGGGCCAGGCCTATAATCGCGAGGATGCAGAGCAGCAGGAACGCGAGGACCCGTCGGTGCGCGTTGACCCGGACGCCACCGGGACTGGGGACACCATCGCGGCAGATGGCAACGATCCGCCGGAACGCGGGCGAAGGGCCTCCTTCGATCCCGTTCGGGGATCGGGTTCTGGCGATGGTGGTGGTAAAATGGCGGAGGATTACGCCAGCGATGCGGCTGCCGGATCCAACGGCGGAGAGCACGTCGCCGCACCGGGTCAATCAAGCGGCCGGGAATAGCGGTCGGTTCTCGTCCGATGCCAACCCATCCTTCGGCGCTTCGGCAACGCTGGCGCGAAGGTGCAGATAGGCGGAGTCGAAATCGCACGAGCGACGCAATGCCCGGACATCGGGAACGTACAGCGTCCCGCTGCCCAGTTCGATCAGGCCGTCCCCGCGCAGGCGTTGAAG
>DATIGZ010000036.1:0-5592 GCA_035481255.1 Sphingomonas sp.
CCGCATTGACCAGCGCGCGATCGGGCGCCCGCTCACCCGCGCGGACCGCCGCGAGGACATCCTCGGCCGCATGGCTGAGGCGCGCGAGACGCGGCAGGTCGAGGAAACCGCAGCTTCCCTTCACCGTGTGGACGAAGCGGAAAATGGCATCGAGGCGCGCGCGATCGCCCGGATTCGCCTCCCAGGCGACGATCTCGCCCGACAGCGCTTCCAGCGTCTCTCGCGTCTCCGCGATGAATTCTTGCAGCAGGTCGTCCACGATGCCCCCACACGTACATGCCGGTCATGGCCGCGCGGGGGTTAAGACGGGGTTATCCAGCACGCAGCTTTTCAGCTGAACGCGATCTCCTGACGCGTCTCTGCGCTACGCAGTCCGGCGTCCAGTATCTCCATCACCGCGATCGCATCCGAAGCGGGAACCGGGTTTTCGCCCTCTCCCCGGATCGCGGCGGCGAGCGCGTTCCAGAACAGGCGATAGTCGCCCTTGAGGTTGGGCACCGTGACCGGCGCTTCGCCCGGCCGGGTCAGGGTGCCCTCCACCGGGTCGTGACCCCATGCGCCTTCGCCCGGCGTCTGGCCCGCGACCGTCGCGGCCTCCTGCGTGTCGATGCCGTGCTTGATCCAGCTCGCGCCGGTCCCGTGCGCGACGAAGCGCAGGCTGTTCGCGGCGGCGAGCTTGCTGGCGTGCAGAATCACGCGACGACCGGCATAGCGCAGCACCGCGTGGAAATAGTCGGGCGCGGGCGCGCCTTCACGCAGCGTTGCGATATCCGCGGTGATGCCGATCGGCCGCCCGAACAGCACCAGCGCCTGATCGACCAGATGCGGCCCCAGATCGAGCCACACGCCGCCGGGACGCGCTTCCTTCCACACATTCGCGGCGACCGGCCGCCAGCGATCGAAATGGCTTTCGAACTGTACGACCTCGCCCAGCGTCTCCGACGCGATCAGCGCGCGGAGCGTCCGGAAATCAGCGTCCCAGCGGCGGTTCTGGAAAGCGGTGACGACGACGCCCTTCGCTTCCCCTTCCTCCGCGACGGCGCGCGCGTCCGCCAGCGTGGTCGCGAACGGCTTGTCGATCAGCACATGCTTGCCCGCGCGGATCGCCGCCAGCGCATGTTCGGCGTGAAGCTCGTCAGGGCTGGAGACGACCACCAGATCGATCCCCGGCTCGGCCAGCAGCGTATCGATATCGGGCACCACGCGCATGCCGGGCAGATCCGCATGCACCTTGGCCGGGTCGCGTGACACCACCGCGCGCAACGCCATTCCCGGCGTGGTGCGGGCATAGGGGGCGTGGAAGGCGCGGCCACCCAGGCCATAACCGATCAGGCCGACGCCGATTTCACCCATCGCTGCGACCTCCAACAAAATTCAGGTGCTTCAGGCGACCTTGAATGCCGCGCCGAACAGCAGCACCGGCGCGTCCGACGGCGAGACTTGAAGATCGCCGCCGCCCTGCGCGACGAGCTGATGCACCAGATAGGCAGCCGCCGCGCGGGGAGTGACGGGCGCATCGCCCGTATCGCCGGTCAGCGCGCCGCGCAGCTCCTGATCGAGCACGATGCGCGGGCCATCGGCGCGCACCACGATCTCGACCGTGCCGTCGCGCGCTTCCGCGCCGATGTCGAGCTGGCCGCCACGCACCAGCGCGTCGCCGCCGATCAGCGCGAGGTTGAGCAGCACCTTGATCACCTGCTTGGGCAGCACCGGATCCTCGACCATCCAGCCGATCGACACGCGATGATTGTCGCCGAACAGCCCCTCGATCGCCGCCTGCGCCTCACGCGTGTCGACGGTGTCGCCAAACCCGCCCGCGGCGCCAAAAGCGAGACGGAAGAATTTGAGCTTGTTCGCACTCGCCCGCGCGCTCTCGGCGAGCAGCTCGAGGCAGCGCGCACGCATCTCCGGATCATTCTCATCCGCCAGCAGCTCCAGCCCGTTGTTGAGCGCGCCAACGGGGCTCAACAGGTCGTGGCACAGGCGCGAGCAAAGCAGGCTGGCGAAATCGGTGGGCGAGATGGTCACATGATGCTCCGGCAATTCGCGCAACTCTTTGGCGCAGCGGCGGCAATGCCGCAAGCGAACGATCTTTCATCCGGACGCGAACCCCGATAGCCTCGTCCGAAACGAACGGAGGGGATTCATGCGCCGAATGATGATGACAGCGTTGACGGGGCTGATGCTCGCCACGGCCGCCCCGCTTCCGGTGCTGGCGCAGGAACGCCCGGCGCCCGTGGAGACGCTGCGCATCGACAAGCCGCGGATCGACAAGATGCTCGCGACCATGGTCGCCGACGGACGCGCCGCCGGCGTCTCCGCGCTGGTGTGGAAGGACGGGCGCGAGGTCTATTATGGCGAGCGCGGCCTTGCCGATCGTGAGGGTAACCGGCCGTTCCGCCGCGACACTTTGGTCCAGATCTGGTCGATGACCAAGCCGGTCACCGGCGTCGCGCTGATGCAGTTGTGGGAACAGGGCAAGTTCCGGCTCGACGATCCGCTCGCCCGCTATCTGCCCGAATTCGCCAGTCCGCTGGTGCAGGACGGGACGGACAAGGACGGCAAACCGCTGTGGCGCGCCGCCAGCCGGCCAATCACGATCCGCGACGTGCTGCGCCATACCGCCGGCTTCGCCTATGGCGACGGCCCCACCGCCGCGCACAAGGCATTCGCAGCCGCCGATCCGCTCAATCTCGACAACGACCTGACCGAGTTCGGCCGGCGGCTGGCCAGCGTGCCGCTGCTGTCGGAGCCTGGCACCGAATGGCATTACAGCGCCGCGGTCGATGTGCAGGCGCTGCTGGTCGAACGCCTCTCCGGCATGACGTTCACCGACTATATCCGCACGCGCATCTTCGAACCGCTCAAGATGCGCGAGGCGGCATGGCACCAACCGATGGACCGCCTCCCCCGCCTTGCCGCGACCTATGTGAAGCAGGGCGGGACGCTCGTCCGCCAGCCGGACGCGCAGACGCACCGCATGAACTTCCCCGGCGCGAGGCTGACGATGGGCGGTGCCGGGATCGTCGCGCCGGTCGACGATTACATGCGCTTCGCCCGGATGTTGCTCAATGGCGGCGAGTTGGACGGCGCGCGCATCCTCAAGCCCGCGACGGTCCGGCTGATGGCCACCGATCACCTCGATCCGGCGGTCAGGGAACGCGAGTGGCTGCCGGGCAAGATCGACGGCGGCTTCGGCTTCGACTTCACGGTGCGCACCGCCCGCCCGGCCACGCCCGATCGCAACCGCGGCGCGGTGGGCGAATTCTTCTGGGACGGCATGGCCTCGACCCTGTTCTGGGTCGATCCGGCGAACCGCTTGGCGGCGGTGTTCTTCGTCCAGACGATCCCGTTCGACGGCACGCTCCACACCGATATTCGCAAGGCGGTGTACGGCGCCGACTATCTCGGGCCGCCGGGCAACTGACCCGCTATCCGCCGCGGGCGTCGAACTTCGCGCGCGCGGCCGCCACGGTCTCCAGATTGGCCTCGGCCCACAGCCACACGCCGCAGAACGCCTCGCCCAGGCTCTCTCCCACCGGGGTCAGCCGGTAATCGACGCGCGGGGGCACCACCGCATGCACGGTGCGGGTGACCATGCCGTCGCGCTCCATGCGGCGCAGCGTCTGGGTGAGCATCTTCTGGCTGATCTCCGGAACCAGCTTCGACAGCTGAGTGAAGCGCAGCTCGCCATGCTGCTCCAGCGTCTCGAGCAGGATCATCGTCCACTTGTCGGCGACGCCGCCGATCAGTTCGTTGACCAGCGCGTCGACGCGCGGATCCGCCGCGTGCCACTCGCAGGATTTCGCAACACTCTCCATTCGACCAATACTCTCCTTTGGGTAAGTATAAATCTTTCAGGTGCCTTCTTTCCAGTGGTTAGTCGCTCGCTACATCGCCTCCAGCAATGCAGGAGACACCCATGAAGAGCAGCGGCAACACCATCCTCATCACCGGCGGCGGATCGGGCATCGGCGCGGCGCTGGCGCAGCGGTTCCACGACGCCGGCAACACCGTGATCGTCGCCGGCCGCCGCCGCGACGCGCTGGAGGCGACGATCGCGGGCCGCGCGAACATGCACGCGATGACGCTGGATATCGAAAGCGGCGCGGCGGTCGAGACCTTTGCTCGGGAAGTGATCGCCGCACACCCGACGCTAAACGTGCTGATCAACAATGCCGGGATCATGCAGCATGAGGATATCGACACCCGGCGCGACCTTGCCGGGGCCGAAGCGACGATCACCACCAATTTGCTCGGTCCGATCCGGCTGATCAACGCGCTGGTCGATCATCTTAAGACGCAGGCCGATCCGGCGATCGTCAACGTCACATCGGGCCTCGCCTTCGTGCCGCTGGTAGTCGCGGCGACGTACAGCGCGACCAAGGCCGCGATCCACAGCTACACGGTCTCGCTCCGCGACGCGCTGGCCGGACAGGTCGAGGTGATCGAGCTGGCGCCGCCCGCCGTTCAGACCGACCTGACGCCGGGCCAGCGCACGCGCGAAGGCTATCAGCCGCTCGAGGACTTCGCGGACGAGGTCTTTGCCCTGTTCGGCCAGTCGCCCACGCCGAAGGAGGTGCTGGTCGAGCGCGTGAAGTTCCTGCGCGACGCCGAAGCCGAAGGACGCTTCGACGCGGCGCTGGCGGCGATCACGCAATTGGCTAAGGGCGGCGGGCACTGACCCGCCGCGCCCGGCATCACACTCCGCTGCGTCCGCGCAGGAACTGCACGACGATCACGATCAGCGCGATCACCAGCAGCAGGTGAATCAGCCCGCCCGCCACGTCGAGCGAGAAGCCCAGCAGCCAGAGCAGCAAAATGACGACGGCGATGGTCCAGAGCATGGGTCTCTCCTGCGTTATCAAGGGCTAACGCATGCCGAGTCCGGAACGTTCCGGCCCGCGCGTTGAAGCCAGCCCGGCGCGATCATAGATACGCGGCATGAGCGGAGACACGACGATGGGCGAGCGGTTGGGAATTGACGAAGACAGCCTGAGGCAGCTGGTCGGGCAATTCTATACCCGCGTGCGCGCCGACGCGGTGCTCGGCCCGATCTTCAACGACGCGATCCACGACTGGCCAGAGCATCTCGATCTGCTGGGCGATTTCTGGTCGTCGGTGATGCTCACCAGCGGACGCTACAAGGGCCGGCCGGTGCCCGCGCATCAGAAGCATGCGGCGCGGATCAGTCCCGAGCTGTTCGACCGCTGGCTGGGGCTGTGGGACGAAACCAGCGACGCACTGATGACGCCCGAAGCCGCGGCGGCGCTGCAAGACAAGGCCCGGCGCATCGCCGAGAGCCTGCAACTGGCGCTGTTCTTCCGGCTGCCGGAACGCGGAGCCGCCGCCTAGACGATATCGAGCGCGACGGGCTCGAACCGGCCATGGCGCGCGCCGGATTCGACCGCTTGCCATCCGCTAACGCTCGTTCCCGCGACGATCAGCCATAGCTTGCCGTCCGGCGCGGCCATCGCCGCGTCGGTCGCCGATGGCTGCGCGTCGCCCGACGGGTGCGAGTGCCAATAGCCCGCGACGTGCGGCCCGCCGTTGCGTTCGGCGCGGATCGAGACGAACAGCGCGGCGGGATCG
>DATIGZ010000037.1:0-4049 GCA_035481255.1 Sphingomonas sp.
TGCACGTTCTATGGCATAGCCGGACGAGTTCAGTCATCTTCTTACGACGGGCTTATGCACCCCCGCCGACTGTCGAAGAAACCGTGGTGACGGAGTCGCTTAGTGCCCGGCTCGTTCTAATTCGACGTTTGATGCCAGAGCAGCGCCCCGCACCCGGAGGCACGAGGCGCTGGCAGCGTCAGGGTCCTAGGAACTAACCCCCGCTGCTGGCCCCGATGGATATTTACGAGGGGTCGGTGGCCTTGACCCTCGGCGGGAGCCTCCACCCCGCACCGCCGCGCGGTCACCCACCGTCGCGGCGGCTGTTCGCATACGATCCGCCCCGCTCGCCCTGCGGGAAGCGGTCCTCGTCCTCGCGGCACCCGGTCCCGCTGCTGCTGCACAGCCTGAGCCGAGCCACGTCCTCGCTGAAGAACGGCTGTCGGCACCTCATGCACCGCTGCCAGCCGACCCGCCTGACCACGCGCGGCGGGTGGTAGTCGTGGTCAAGGACCGGCTCGCGCCGCTTGCCGCCATCGAACGGCCACGGGCGAGGCTCGGAGAAACCCGCCGCGCTGGGGCTGAATCTCGCTGGCGCGGGCACTGGTGGCGGCGGTGCTGCGGGCTGCGGCTCCCGCCCGGCGAGCCAGGCAGCTAGCCACGGCGGCACCGGCTCGCTCACCGCAAGAATACTCCGTCGCTGTGCCAGCGCTCGATGCTCGCGATGACCACGGGCATGTCGCGCGGGTCGTAGGTGCCTGCGTCGATCCCCGCCCACACCTCGTGGCAGAAGGCGTCGGCTGACCCGAACCAGCGTTGGAAGGGCGACGACACCGCCCTCGCCGCTTCGAGCCGCTTGACCCTCGTGAGCATGGCGCGGACGGACACGTGGTCAGCCCTCCCGCTTCCCCATGGCCGCGACGCGCGCAAGCTGCACGGCGAGGTAGCGCTGCTGGTCCGCCGCAATGCTGACGTGTCGGCGGGTGAGGCCGTCCTGTATCTCGCGCTGGTTCTCGACCTCTAGACGCTCGCGCTCCTCGCGCGGCAGGTCTGCGAGGCGGGGCGCGCCGGGCTTGTCGGTCACGATTGCAGTACTCCCATCTCATTGAGCAGTTCGAATGCATCCGTCCGCGCGTCCGGGTCGCTGCTCTCGCGCACCACCTGCTTGAGTGTGGCGATCATCTGCTGGCGCACTTCCGCGTCCATCCGCTGGGGGTGATCGGGCAGGCTGATTCCAAGGAAGTTGCGCGCCTCCGCTCCCGTCATCGGCAGCACCTTGATCTGGCACTGATGGTCGCGGAGGAAGGCTTCGGCCTTGGTCAGCGCAGCCTCGTAGTCGGTGATCGGGTCGATGGTGGCGCGCCTTCCGTCGATGAATGTCAGCGCGAACAGGTCCAGCTTGCCCGGTCGGATGGTCGTCACGCGGTGGCGCGGTTCCCAAGCTGCGTAGGTCATATCTGCTTCGCCTCCAGTGTGATGATGCGCGCCTCAAGCTCCTCGACCGCGCGGGCGTTGCTGAGGGTGCCGATGCTGTCGATGATGAGCCGCCCCACGTCCGGCGCGACCGCCCCGGCGGCCATTGCTTCCAGAACCTGCTCGATCTGGCGGGCCACCGGAGCCGCCGCGTCGAAGGGGAAAGCGACCTTCTCCGTCTGTTTGCGCAGGGCTGGCAGCACCCTCGACAGGATCAGCGAGGCAGCGCCGGTGTCGCCCTCGAGCGCCTGCGCGATCAGGACCGATACGATGCCGTCCGCGTCGGCAAGCATCCGCTGCGAGATGCGCGCCCGCTTGTCCACGATGCCCTTCGGTCTGCCGGAAGGATTTGGACTTCTCATGCCGGCCGTCCACGCCGGGTTGCCGCCCTTGCTCTTCGGCTTCGGAGGGGCTGGCGACCAACCCTCAAGCCAAGCGGGCTTCTCCGCGTCGCTCATCGTTGCCTCGTTTGATTGCATCACGACGGGATCAGGCCGTCGGCTCGATCTTGAGCGCCGCGAAGGCCGCCTTGGACTGATCCTCCAGCTGCTTCAGTCCCGCGACTACGCTCGCCTTCTCGCCGATCGCCTTGTCGAACTGAGCGTGAACCACGGGGGTGTTGCGCTCGATCTCGTCGAGGAACCGCTTCATCAGGTCGAGACGCCGGACGAGCTGCGGGTTCTTCCTCTTGTGGTAGGTGCGGACGTAGTGATCGTGGTCGATCTGGGTGAAGCCGCTGAGGAACGGCTGGCCACCGAGGATGGCTTCAAGTGTCGGCACGTCGTCCCGCTCAAGCGCCTCCGTCATGAACTTTTCGCGGTCGCTGCGGCTGAGCGACTTAAGGTGCGCCCGCACCTCGCCGTTGAGGGTGCCCATCCCGGCACGCTCGGTCAGGGGCTGTGACAAGAGGCTTTCGGTGTGAGCGATGTTGGCACGTAGGTCGCGCTCCGCGTTCGCGAGCCGGGCGAGCACGCGCTTCTTCGCGCCATCGACCTCCCGAGCAACGATCAGCACGCGGTTCTCGGGCGTCAGAGCGGGATTGCTCTCGGCTAGTGCGCGGGCGGTGTGCGCCTTCCCCAGCGTCTGATGGATGTCGTTGTAGGCGTTGATGACGCCATCGACGAACTGCCGGGTGTCGTCGTTGTAACCGTCGATCAGACGAAATCGCTCTGGGTCGAGGGACAGCGAGACGCGGGTATCGACTTCATCGGACATTGTGCGCTCCCACAGCTTGATACGGCGTGATAGGCTTACGCTGCGATTCTTCTTCGTAGGTCCGCAAGCTGTTGTTTGTTGATAAACAACCGCTTGCATCTGTTCTTGTCGATCAGACCTTCAAACACGGTATTAGTTGGGCGACGAGCGCGGGCAGCGATGGGGGTCGTAGCGCGTCGTAGCGGATCGTAGCGGCCGGGCTGCTACGGCGATAACCACGCTCGTTCGCGGGTTTGCGCGCAATCGTAGCGACCATAGCCGGAACCGAGGGCCTAGCGGCGCTCTCGGGGGCGAATCCGCGCCTGCGGTCCTAGCGTCTGCGCGCTTAGAAGGAAGGAATAGCTGATTAAAACCGATGCCCTGCCACGCCCCAATCGCGACGATGCCGCTGCCTGCCCCGGCCGCTACGGCTACGATTGCTACGATTCCGGCAAACGCCCGAAAAACCGTGGTTATCGCTCGCTACGATCATGGCGCAGCCCCACTTTCTCGCCGCTATGATCCGCTACGATTCCGAGCTTTGGCCCGGCTAGCTGTACTCCCTCAGCACCGCAGGGGCGAGCAGTATATCCAGACCCTTTGCCCCCGCCCGCCGGAAAACCCGCACGCGGCCGTGATCGCTGAGCAGCTCAATCGCGGCGTCCATCTTGGCGCGCTCTCGCAGCTTGTTCGGTCCCTTCTGCCTCGCCTCGTTCACGGCGACCAGCACCTCCGAACCCTCGCGTCCGCGACGCTTCACCTCGCGGACGAGCCATTCCTCAAGCAACTGAGCGTGGCTAACCGCCTCTGACATGTCGCGTGCGCGGGCGAACCTCACGGCTTCATCCAGATACCAGCGCATGAGGCTACAGGCGCTGACCATCGCCTGCTTCGTGATTTGAGGGTTAGCGTCCCCGCTGAATACGTGCAGGCAGCAGGCGAGGCGCACCGCGTTGTCCGCCGCCTTGCTCGCCACGTCCCGGATACCCTCAAACGGCTGACCGTCTCCCATTTGCTCCTCAACCTCGTCGTGGAAGCGATACCAGGCTTCGTACGCATAGGGATCGAGGCAAACGTAATCGGGCATGAGCCGGTCAAGGTCGTCGAACACAGGTTCGATGGCTAGCAGGGCGGCCATCCGCCGCTGGAACGCCCGCAACGCGGGCATGTCGGCAGGAGGTTCGGCATAGTAGCGCGAACCTTGCGTCGTCTGCGGCTGCGAGAACAGGAATCGTGCGAGGTACCCGATCCCCTTCGCTAGGCCGCCGGTCTTCTGGACGAAGCTCGCGAGCACGGCGGGCTGCACCTGCAATCCCATCGTCACCCTCATGTCCTCAACATGTGTGGCTTCGCGCGACATGCGCTCTTGGTGAATGACGCCGCCGTCCCACATGACGTTAGCT
>DATIGZ010000038.1:0-2591 GCA_035481255.1 Sphingomonas sp.
GACCTATACCGCGCGGGAATTCAACGCTGAGGAAGCACTGACGCTCGGCTTCGCGACGCGGCTGTCGGACGATCCGCATGCCGATGCGATGACGCTCGCTCGCGCGATCGCTGGGCGCAACCCGCACGCGATCCGCGCCGCCAAGCGCCTCGCCAATCTGGCCGTCGAGGCGAACGCGCCGAAGATCCTCGCCACCGAGAGCGCCGAACAGGCACTGCTGATGCGTTCCCCCAACCAGATCGAGGCGGTGATGGCGAACACGCAGAATCGCGCGCCGAACTTTACCGACTGAATCTTCCAATATTCGATCTCTGACTTTAATGGGCGCCATACCCAATATACGAATGAGAGGATATTATGCGCGAGGCCGTGATCATTTCCACCGCCCGAACCGGCATCGGCAAGGCATATCGCGGCGCGTTCAACGCGACTGAGGCACCGGTGCTGGCCGCGCATGTGATGAATGCGGCGGTCGAACGCGCGGGGATCGATCCGGCGCGGATCGACGACATCTTCTGGGGCGTCGGCAACCAGTGGGGAACGCAGGGGGGCAACGCGGGACGGATGGCCGTGTTCGCCGCCGGGCTGCCGCAAAGCGTGCCGGCGTTCACGCTCGACCGGAAATGCGGATCGGGCCTGACCGCACTGGCGCTGGCCGCACGCTCGATCATCGCCGGCGACATCGACGTCGCGCTGTCGGGGGGGATGGAATCGATCAGCCTGACGGTAAACAAGGACACGCCGCGCTTCGCCAACCAGTCGGTGCTGGCCAACGAACCGCACGCATACATGCCGATGATCGAGACTGCTGAGATCGTCGCCGAACGCTATGGCATCAGCCGCGCGCGGCAGGACGAATATGGCGCGATGAGCCAGCAGCGCGCTGAAGCCGGCCTCGCCAACGGCGCCTTTGCCGAAGAGATCGCACCGATCACGGTCGAGAAGGCGATCTTCGACAAGGAAGGCAACCGCACCGGCAGCGAGAGCGTGACGGTAACGCAGGACGAGGGGATTCGCGCCGGGACGACCGTGGAGGCGCTCGCGGGTCTCAAGACCGTATGGAAGGACGGTCAGGTCATTAAGGAAGGCCGCCATATCACCGCGGGCAATGCCAGCCAGTTGTCCGACGGCGCCGCCGCGCAGATCGTGATGGACCGCGCTATGGCACAGGCCGAGGGCAGGGAGGTCCTCGGTATCTATCGCGGCTTTCAGGCGGCGGGCTGCGGTCCCGACGAGATGGGGATCGGTCCGGTGTTCGCGATTCCCAAGCTGCTCGACCGCGCCGGGCTGAGGGTCGCGGATATAGGCCTGTGGGAACTCAACGAAGCGTTCGCCAGCCAGTGCCTCTATTGCCGCGACACGCTGGGCATCGATCCGGAAAAGTACAACGTCAATGGCGGCGCGATCGCCATCGGCCACCCGTTCGGCATGACCGGCGCGCGGCTGATCGGCCATGCGCTGATCGAGGGACGCAAGCGCGGCGTGCGCTGGGTCGTGGTGTCGATGTGCACCGCCGGCGGCATGGGCGCGGCCGGATTGTTCGAGATTCCCTGAGGGGCGTTCGACAGCCGCAATTCGAGCCGCTAGAGGCGGCGCCATGCTTCGTCTTGGCACCCGCGGATCGCCGCTCGCGCTTGTTCAGGCCAACCTTGTGCGCGACGCGCTGCTCGCCGCGCATGGCTGGGCGCCGGAGATGGTCGAGATCATCCCGATCCGCACCATCGGGGACAAGGTGCAGGACCGCCCCCTCGCCGAGATCGGCGGCAAGGCGCTGTGGACCAAGGAACTCGATCGCGCGCTGCTGGATGGCGAGATCGACCTTGCGGTCCATTCGATGAAGGACGTCGAGACGATCCGCCCCGAGAGCATCGCCATCGCCGCGATGCTGGTGCGCGAGGACGTGCGCGACCGGCTGATCGGCGCGGACTCGATCGAGGCGCTGCCGCGTGGCGCACGGATCGGCACCAGCTCGCCGCGCCGCGCCGCGCAGATGCGGCGCATCCGTCCCGACCTGTCGATCGTCCCGCTGCGCGGCAATGTCGACACGCGCCTCGCCAAGGTTCACGCCGGCGAGGCGGACGCGACCCTGCTTGCCGCCGCGGGCCTCGAGCGGCTGGAGCGGCCCGATATCGGCGCGCCGATCCCGCTCGACCTTTTGCTGCCCGCCCCGTCGCAAGGCGCGGTGGGAATCGAGGTGCGCGCCGACGACCTCGCCACCCGGATGCTGGTGTCGGCGATCGGCGACCCGGTGACCGAACGCTGCGTGCTGGCGGAGCGCGCGCTGCTCGCCGCGCTGTCGGCCGACTGCCACTCGCCCGTGGCGGCGCTCGCGACGATCGAAGGCGATACGCTGCGGCTGCGCGCCGAGATATTGAGCGAAGACGGGAGCGAGCATGTCCGCCTCGACCGGCCCGGTCTCGAGGGTAACGCGCATGAGGCCGCGGTCGTCGCGCACGACCTGCTCGCCTCCGCCAGCCCGCGTTTGCGCGCCCTGTTCGGACATTGAGGTTCGGGCATTGAGCCGCCGCGTCGCGATCCTGCGGCCCGAACCGGGCAATGCCGCGACAACCGCACGGGTGCGCGACGCCGGA
>DATIGZ010000039.1:0-4813 GCA_035481255.1 Sphingomonas sp.
GTGCCTATGCCCGGCTCAAATACGAGTCCGGCGTTCACCGCGTGCAACGGGTGCCCGAAACCGAAGCATCGGGCCGCATCCATACCTCGGCGGCGACCGTGGCGGTGCTGCCTGAAGCGGAAGAGGTCGATATCGAGATCCGCAACGAGGATCTGCGCGTCGACATCTACCGTTCTTCGGGCGCGGGCGGGCAGCACGTCAACACGACCGACTCGGCGATCCGGCTGACGCACTTGCCCACCGGACTCGTCGTGATCCAGCAAGACCAGCGCAGCCAGCACAAGAATCGCGACAAGGCGATGCAGGTGCTGCGCACGCGGCTCTACGAGCTGGAGCGCGAGCGGCTGGCGAGCGAGCGGTCGGGCGCGCGCAAGTCGATGGTCGGATCGGGAGACCGGTCGGAGCGAATCCGCACCTACAACTTCCCGCAGGGGCGGGTGACCGATCACCGCATCAACCTGACCCTCCACCGCCTGCCCGAAATCCTCGAGGGTGAGATGGACGAGCTGATCGGCGCTCTGGTCGCCGAGGACGAGGCCGAGCGGCTGGCGGCGCTCGATTCGTGACCGTTCGGGCGGCGATCGCTGAGGCGGCCGCGCGGATCGATTCGGCAACTCCGCGGCTGGATGCCGAATTGCTCATGGCCCATGCGCTGGGCGTTTCGCGCGAGACGATGCTGCTGTCACGGCTGGGCGATCCGGTGCCGGAGGGGTTCGCGGCGCTGGTCGAGCGGCGCCGCGCGCATGAGCCGGTCGCCTACATCACCGGCAGCCGGGGTTTCTGGACGATCGAGCTGAATGTCGGGCCGGGCGTGCTGGTCCCGCGCGCGGACAGCGAGGCGCTGATCGAGGCCGGGATGGCGCATTTCGCGGGGACGGGCGGGCCGAAGCGCGTACTCGATCTCGGCACCGGGCCGGGGACGTTGCTGCTCGCCGCGTTGGCCGAATGGCCCGAGGCGCATGGGCTGGGCATCGACGAGTCCGAGCGGGCACTCCAATACGCTGAGGATAATGCGATTGATCTCGAGATGGACGAGCGCGCCCGGTTCAGGCTCGGCAACTGGGCGGACGGCCTCGACGGGCGGTTCGACCTGATCCTGTGCAACCCGCCCTATATCGGCACCGGCGAGGCGCTGGGGCCTGAGGTGCGCGAGCATGAGCCGCCGGAAGCGTTGTTCGCGGGGGCGGACGGACTCGACGATTACCGCCGCATCGTGCCCGAGCTGCCGCGGCTGCTCGCGCCCGGCGGAATCGCGGTGCTCGAGATCGGCTGGACGCAGGGTGATGCCGTGTCGGCGCTGGTGGCGAAAACGGGGTTGACCCCGGCTGTCCGTCAGGACCTGGGCGGACGCGATCGCGTGGTTACGGCAAGTTGAACTATCGGTGCGCGATACCAATATAGTGCTTGGAGATTGATGCCCCACCGGCTAAGGATGGCCGCGGGGATGGCACCTTCAACCTAAATCGTTGAAATGGAACGCCGACCCAATCCAAGGCATGTGAGCTGCTGAATGTCCGGCAGCCATGCGGGGCGCTGCTCCGGCCCGTGGACGTGTACCACGGACAGGCGCGGCGGCGGGGCCAACACGCATCCGGGATCACTGTGATCGATGGCGGATTGAGTTAAGGACAGGACACACAGACGTTGATGAACAATCGTCAGGCGAACAACGGCCGCCGGCGTGGCCGTGGTGGCCAGCGCCAGCAGGGTGGTGGCAACCCCAATCAGGGCAATGGCAACCGTATCGACAACCGTGCCCGTGGCAACGCCGCCCAGCTTCTTGAGAAGTACAAGAATCTGGCGCGCGACGCGCAGATGGCGGGCGACCGGGTCAACACCGAATATTATCTTCAGTTCGCCGATCACTATTTCCGCGTTCTCGCCGAAAGCCGCTCGCGCTTCGAGGAACAGGATCGTCAGCGCCGCAATCGTGACGATTTCGACGGCGATGACGACGACTATGACGACGGCGCCGAAGGCGTCCGCGCCAGTGAAGGCGAGTCCGGCGACGAAGGCGAAGGCCGCCAGGAGCGTGAGGGCCGCGAGCGCGGTGACCGGTTCGAGCGCCGCGAGCGCAGCGAACGTGAAGGGCGTCGCGACCGCAACGAGCGGGACGGCCAGCGTGACGGAGGCCAGCGTGAGGGGCGCCGCGAGCGCAACGATCGCGATCAGCGCCGTGAACGTCAGCCCGAGGGCGAAGCCGCGGAGGCAGCTGCCCCCGTCGCCGCCAACGAGGACGACGAGGCACCGCGCGCCGAGCAGCCGCGCCGCCGTGGCCGCGCGCGCCGTGAAGAGGTTGAGGATGCGGGCGACGCCGCCGGCATCGCCGCGATCCTTCCCCCGGCGCTGGGCGTCGAGGGCGAGGTGGTGGCCGAGGCCAAGCCGCGCCGCCGCCGCGTGAAGAAGGACGAGGAACCCGCCGCGGCGGAGTGAGCGTCCGCTCCGAAGAAATAGAGGCCGGTCCGTAGTTTACGGGCCGGCCTTTTTCTTGGCCGATGCGCTTTGCCGGTTGACTTGATGTGCGCCGTGGCGATGTTGGCGCGGCATATCGGGTGGGGAGAATGCGATGCGGCGTCTGACCTTGATTCTCGCGGCGGCGGGAGTCGCGCTTCCCGGCATCGTGCTGGCGCAGACCGCCCCGGCCCCCACCGCGCAGGGTGACGTCTCGGTCACCATCTACAACAACAATCTGGCGCTGGTGCAGGACAAGCGCGAGCTGCGCTTGCCCGCGGGCAAATCGAAGCAGGACTTTCCGGACGTGTCGGCGCAGATCCGGCCCGAAACAGTGACGCTCGCCGCGCCCGGTGCGACGATCGTCGAGCAGAATTTCGACTTCGACCTGCTGACGCCCGAGGCGCTGATGGAGAAGGCGGTCGGTCAGAACGTCACCGTCGTGCGGAACGGGCAGAACCTGCCCGCCAGGGTGCTCGCCTATAATGAAGGCGCGGTGGTCGAGATCGGCGGACGGATCGAGGTGTTGGGCAAGGACGACCGCGTGGTCTTCCCGTCGCTGCCTCCGAGCCTGCGCGCGCGCCCGACGCTGTCGGTGACGCTCGATGCCGATGCGGCCGGGCCGCGGCCGGCGACGCTGTCCTATTTGACCTACGGCATGGGCTGGAAGTCCGACTATGTCGCGCTGTTCGACGAGAAGGCGGGCAAGATCGACGTTCAGGGCTGGCTGACGCTGACCAACAACAGCGGCACTACCTATGCCAACGCCAACACGCTGCTGGTCGCCGGTGGCGGCGGACAGCGCGGCGCGGGTTCGACCATGGTGCCCGGTACCGAGACCGCGGGGCGTGAGCGGATCGGCGATTTCTATGTCTATCCGATCCCCGGTCGTGTCACGATCGCGCAGCGCCAGCAAAAGCAGGTGAGCTTCCTCGACGTCGCGGGCGCGCCCGCGGCCAAGGCCTATGCCTATCGCAACCCGTGGCTCGGGCGGCAGGATCAGCCGCGCAGCGTCGATACGGTGCTGCGCTTCTCATCGTCGAAGGACGGCGGGCTCGGCGACGCGCTGCCCGCGGGTACGGTGCGCATCTATATGCGCGACGCGCGCGGAGCGCCGCAGTTCATCGGCGAGAACAATATCGGCCACACACCCATGGGCTCGCGCATCGCGATCAAGACCGGCGAAGCGTTCGACGTGAAGGTCAAGGCGGTGGTGCAGACCCGCGAGCGGGTGAACAGCAGCAAGTGGCGCACAACGATGGTCTATACGCTGACCAACGCGCGGCCCGAGGCGGCGGTGGTCGAACTGTCGCAGGGCGGGCTCGACAGCTGGTGGAAGGACACCCGCATCCTCGAAGAGACCCAGGCCAGCGAGCGCGTCAACGCCGACGAGGCGCTGTGGAAGGTGAGCGTTCCCGCCAATGGCGAGGCGAGCGTCACCGTCACCTTCGAAACCCGGTACTGAGCCGGCTGGTGCGGGCGCCCCGCACATCGATATTGGCGCTCGCCGCGATTGTCGGCGGGGGACATGTGCAGGCGCAGAGCGTGCAGACCTCGGTCGGGCCCGATGCGGTCGCGGTCACCGTCTATCGCGCGCCTGATCGCGATGCGGATCAGAAGATCGAGCTGGGCTGGCTGGGCGGATACGCGCTGGTCACCGAGACGCGGACGATCGCGATTCCCGCCGGCCGCGCGGTGATCCGCTTCGAAGGGGTGGCGTCGGGCATTCTGCCCGAAAGCGCGATCGTCACGGGACTTCCCGCCGGGGTGCGGGAGAAGAATCTCGACGGTGAGTTGCTCTCCGCCGCCAGCCTCTACAATCGCGGCTATGCCCGGCCGGTGACGCTGCGCCGCACCCGCGACGGCAAGACGGTGGAGGAGCGCGCGATCATTCGATCCGGGCCGGCGGGTTCGGCGATCGTCGAGACCGAACGCGGGATCGAAGTGCTCAACTGCGGCCCGACCGAGGACGCGATCGCCTATAACGGCGTTCCCGCGGGCCTTTCGGCGCGTCCGACCCTGTCGGTCGAAACCGAGTCGCCGCAGGGCGGCACCGCGACGGTCACGCTGTCCTATCTCGCCTGGGGCTTCGACTGGCAGGCCAATTATGTCGCGACGCTGCATGAGGGCGGAGCGGCGGCGGACCTGTTCGCCTGGGTCACGCTGGCGAGCACCGACATGACCAGCTTTGCCGACGCGCAGACGATGGTCGTTGCGGGCAAGGTCAACCGCACCACGGCGCGGACCTCCAATCCCTATGAATCGCCTGACCGGTTCGAGTTCAAATGCTATCTGCCCGCGGAGCGCGCGAACTATGGCGGGATGATGCCGCCCCCCCCGCCCGCGCCGCCGCCCCCGCCGG
>DATIGZ010000040.1:0-1564 GCA_035481255.1 Sphingomonas sp.
GATCGTGATTGCGCTCGCCCTGTTCTCCGCAGCGGTTGAGGACCCGCCGCTCGACCCGATGACCGAAGAGGAAATCGTGATCGTCGGCCAGCGCCTTCAAGGCGTAACCGTTAATGTCGGGCGCGATCCGAAGGGCCGCTGGCATTGCGGGCTGACCGGCAGCACCGGCTATTCCAAGCTCGATGAACGGCTGTGCCGCGCAACCACGAAGTGCGTCCAGAAGGGCAAGTCCGACGATGCGGCGATCAACGCCTGTGTCGCCAAGGCCAAGCCGGGGCTGGTCGCCGAACTGCGCAAGCGCGCAAAGCGGGGTGCAAAGTGACCCAGGGTCTCGTTCTCGACGCCCCCATCGCGGAGGATTGGCGTTGGTTCGACGCCGCGCCGCTCGACGCGCTCGCCGCAACCCCGCGCGGGGCCGCGCCCGATGTCGCGCGGCTGTGGATCGACCAGCCCGGACCGCGCCTGTTGTTCGTCGACGGCGCGTTCGTCGCCGAGGGTAGCGCGCCCGGCGTGGTGGAAGTCTCCGCCGCGCCGATCAAGACGCGCGCCAATCCCTATAGTGAGGCGGCGTGCGCCAAGGCAGAGGCAGGCTATGTCCTGTACCTCAAGTCGCAGGCCGCGCTCGACGGCCCGATTCAGGTGATCCACGCCACCACCGGCGGCGTCGCGCATCTGTCGAACAAGATCGTGCTGCAGTCGGACGCGGTCGCGTCGTTGGTCGAAACCCATATCGGCCCCGGCTGGAGCAACGCCAACCTGTGGGTCGAACTGGCCGAGGGCGCGCGGCTGATGCGCGCGGTTCGCGTGCTCAAGGATGACGGCGCACACACCGACTATGCCGGCGTGACCATCGGCAAGGCGGCCAGCTTCGTCAGCACCGCTCTGGTCACCGGATGCCGCACCGCGCGGGTCGAGGCTCAGCTGATGCTGACCGGCGAAGGCGCCTATGGGGAAGCGGGCGGCGCGCTGCTGACCCGTGGCGGCGAAAAGGCCGACGCCGCGACCGTCGCCGATCATGCCGCGCCCGAAGGGACCAGCCGCCAGATCTGGCGTGCGGTCGCCGCCGACACGTCCACCGCCAGCATCGCCTCGCGCGCCGAGGTTCGCCGCGATGCGCAGAAGACCGATGGCGAACAATCGCTGCGCGGTCTTTTGCTCAAGCGCACCGCAACGGTGAACCTCAAGCCCGAACTCGAAATCTTCGCCGACGACGTGAAGTGCGCGCACGGCGCGACGGTCGGCGAGCTCGACGCCAAGGCGCTGTTCTACATGCAGTCGCGCGGCATCGCCGAGGCACCCGCCAAGGCCCTGCTCACCCGCGCCTTCGTCGCCGACGCGATCGACAGGATCGGCGACGAAGCGGTGCGTGAGGCTTTTGCGGCGGATGCGGACGCATGGCTCGGGGCGGCGCTGTGAGCACCCTCACCGCCACCGCCCCGCTCGACCTGCTCGCCGATTTCCCGGCGATCCCGGCGGGCTGGGCCTATCTCGACACCGCCGCCACCTCGCAAAAGCCGCAGGCGGTGATCGACGCGATCACCCGGGGCTATGCGCAGGACTACGC
>DATIGZ010000041.1:0-2442 GCA_035481255.1 Sphingomonas sp.
GGGCGGGCGGGCCGCCACGGTAGAACCCGGAAAAATGGCCGCGCCGGCGAGATACGCTGCCGGCGCGGCCTACACATGTTTCGGTCCCGAAAGGGATTAGGACCATTGCCGCAACGCGCGGGAATCCGTTTGGTTCGATTCCCCTTCGCGGATACGACCGGCGCCGGTGGTCTTTCCCGGTTTCCGTGTCACAGTGGCAACAGTCGACACGGCGGAAAAGGCTCCGGAACCGCACTCTGCCCGTTCAGCGCACCGTGAACAGCAACTGATCGACCACGCGCCCGCCCGGATCGACCAACCGCAGGCGATGCTGCCCCGGCCCGGCCAGAACCATCGGCCGCGCGTCCGCGGCGCCCAGATCGCGCCCGTCGAGCACGAGCCGGTGCCCGGTCACCTCCCCCGACACGCTGATCGCCATGCGCTGCCGGTCGACCGGAATATCGGGATCGAGCGCATAGACGCTGCCCGAGACCGGGCTGACGATGCGCGGGCGGCGCGAGACCGGCGGCGCCGGCGCGATCCGCGTCATCGCGGTGCCGGCCAGAAAATATTCGCGGCGCGGCTGCTCGATATTGCCGCCAAAGCTGATCGCGCGCTCCTCGATCCCGTCCGGGCGGGCCGGCACGCGGCCCGGCGTCTGCGCGTGCAGCGCCATCATCACGTCGCGCCACACCGGCGCGGCGCCGCTGGTGCCCGACACCGCGCGCATCGGATCGCCTTCGAGGTTTCCTACCCAGACGGCGACGGTGTAGCGGTCGGTGAAGCCGACGCACCAATTGTCGCGCATCGCCTTGGATGTGCCCGTCTTCACCGCCGCCCAAAAGGGCAGCCGCAGCGCCGAATCCATGCCGAAGGTGCTGGCGCGGGCGTTGGGGTCGGCAAGCATGTCGGCGACCAGCCATGCCGCCTGCGGGGTCGTGGTGGCGCGATCCGGCTCCGCCTTGGCGTCCTTGCGCACATGCAGCGCCGACCAGCGTCCGCCGCGCGCAAGGCTGCGGAACGCGGCGGCCTGCTCGACCAACGTCACCTCGGCCGAACCCAGCGCGAGGCTGTAGCCATAATATTCGCCGCTTTCGGTCAGCCCGCGATAGCCGGTGTCCCACAGCCGGTCGCGGAACGGCTCGACCCCGGTCAGCAGCAGCGTCCGCACCGCGGGCACGTTGAGCGATCCCGCCAGCGCCGCGCGCGCGCTCACCGGCCCCTTGAAGGCGCGGTCGTAATTCTGCGGCACGTACAGTCCCGATGCCGTGTCGAGCTGAACCGGCGAATCGTCGAGGATCGAGGCCGGGGTCAGATACCCCTTCTCGATCGCCTGCGCGTAGAGGAAGGGCTTCAGCGTCGATCCCGCCTGACGATAGCTGTTCGCGCCATCGACCGAAGGCGCGGTCGAGGCGCCGCCGATCCCGCCGACCCAGGCAAGGATCTCGCCGGTGGCATTGTCCGCGACGATCACCGCGCCGTCGCGCGCGCGCGTCCCGCCCAGCCCGATCAGCTGCCGCCGCAACGCGCGGATCGCGACCCGCTGCACGTCGAGGTCGATGGTGGTCTTCACCCTGAGACCCGGCTGGGTCAGCAGCCGGTTCGACAGATGCATCGCGAGGCCGGGATCGAGCGCCAGACTCCGCGCCGGACCCAGCATCGACGCAGCGGCACCGGCGAAACGTGAGCAATCCGTGTCCCGCGACAATGCACATGCCCGCCGCGCCACCGCATCCGCCCCCGCCGCCGGATCGGGCAGCAACGCCGCGAGCAACAATCCATCGTCGCGAGTCAGCGCATCGGGCGTCTTGCCGAACAGCCCCAAAGCCGCCGCCCCGATCCCCTGCGCCTCCCCACGAAACCCGGCAAGGTTGAGATAGGCCTCAAGGATCTGGTCCTTGCTCCACCCGCGTTCCAGCGCCGCTCCCGCACGCATCTGGCGCAGCTTGTCCATGAACCCGCGCGATCCCGGCGCGGCCAGATCGGGCGACAAATAGGCCGCGACCTGCATCGACAGCGTCGAAGCCCCGCGCGCCCGCTTGCCCTCAACTCTGTCGCGGATCGACCCGGCCACCGCCCACCAATCGACCCCGTCATGGTCACGGAACCGGCGATCCTCGGCCTGCGCAATCGCCTCGACCGCCTCTGGCGCAATCTTGTCGAGCGGCGTCCATGCCAGCCGCCGCGCCTGAAAATCCACCCGCGAACTATCGAGCAACCGCCCCTCGCGGTCATACAGCCACGCCTCGGACGGCTTCCACCCCGCCACCGTCCCGCGGTGCGAGGGCAAAGGCGGCGGCAGCGTCGCCCAGTCGATCGCAACATGCACGCCCGCGAGCGTCAGGATCGCCGCCACCGCAATGCGCGGCCCGGTCCACCACGCGCGATGGGTCGTGGCTTCAACGCGAGTCCACAGCGCCTTCGCGCGTTCGATCAGGGACTGGAGAAGCGCCACGCCGACCC
>DATIGZ010000042.1:0-7655 GCA_035481255.1 Sphingomonas sp.
GCCCAGACCGGCGCCGAGCAGAAGATGGCGTCGACCATCAAGGCGGAAAGCGAGCGCCACGTCACGCTGCTTGAGAAGCTGGTCAACCAGAATTCGGGCTCGCTCAATATCGACGGCGTGACCAAGGTCGGCGCGATGGTCCGCGGCGAGCTGGAGCCTCTGGGCTTCAAGGTCGAGTGGATCGACATGAAGGAAACCGGCCGCGCCGGGCATCTCGTCGCAACCCATACCGGCAACGGCAAAGGTAAGCGCCTGTTGCTGATCGGCCATCTCGACACGGTGTTCGAGCCGGAATCGCCCTTCCAGAAGTTCGTCCGCACCGGCGACCGCGCCAGCGGCCCCGGCATCGGCGACGACAAGGGCGGGATCGTCGTGATCGTCGCCGCGCTGCGCGCGATGCAGGCGGCGGGAACGCTCAAGGGCGCCGACATCAAGATCATCCTGACCGGGGATGAGGAACGCACCGGCTCCCCGCTCGAAGTGGCGCGCCGCGACCTGATCGCCGCGGGCAAATGGGCCGACGTCGCGCTGGAATACGAAAATCTCGCGCGTGAGGACGGCGGCGACAAGGGCACCATCGCACGCCGCAGCTCGGCCAACTGGACGCTCACCGCGACCGGCAAGACCGGGCACAGCAGCGGCGTGTTCGGCGCCTCGCTGGGCTATGGCGCGGCCTATGAGCTGGTGCGCATCCTCGACGAATTCCGTCGCACGCTGCCGGAGCAGAACCTGACCTACAATATCGGCGTGATGGCTGCTGGCACGCCCGCGACGCTCGCCGCCAACAACTATCAGGTCAGCGCCGGCGGCAAGACCAACATCGTTGCCGAGCAGGCGGTCGCGCGCGGCGACCTGCGCGCGCTCACGCCCGAACAGGAAGCGAAGACCCGCACGGCGATGCAGGCGATCGTCGCGAAGAGCCTGCCCGGCACCAGCGCGAAGCTGGTGTTCCAGGACGGCTATCCGCCGATGTCGCCGACCGCGGGCAACCGCGCGCTGCTGACGAAGCTCAACGCGGTCAACCGCGACCTCAAGCTCCCCGAAATGGCCGAGATGGATCCGGCCAAGCGTGGCGCCGCCGACAGCGCCTTTGTCGCGGCGGACGTCGATACGCTCGCCGGGCTCGGCGTCGCGGGCGGCGGCGCGCATGCCGAGGGTGAATGGGTCGACTTGACCTCGATCCCGCTTCAGGCGCTGCGCAACGCGGTGTTCCTGACCCGGTTGAGCCGCGAGAAGCGCTAAGGAATCAGCAGCGTCGCGCCCATCGTTTCGCCCGCCTCGATCGCGCGGTGGGCGTCGGCTGCGTCTTCCAGCCTGAACCGCTGCCCGATCTCGACGCTCAGCACGCCGCTGGCGACCAGTTCGAACACCCGCGCGACGCCCGCCGCGCGTTCAGCCGGGGTCGCGTAATAGTCGTACAGTGTCGGCCGAGTGACGAACAGCGATCCGTGGCGGCTCAGCACGCCCAGATTGACGCCCTCGACCGGCCCGCCGGCGTTGCCGAAACTCACGATCAGCCCGCGCCGCGCCGCGGACTTGAGCGACTCATCCCAGGTCGATCCGCCCACGCCGTCGAACACCACCGGCACGCCCGCGCCCCCGGTGATCTCGCGCACCCGCTCGGCTATCTTCTCGGTCCTGTACTCGATCACATGATCCGCCCCGAGCGCCCGCGCACGCGCCGCTTTGTCGGGTGATCCCACGGTGCCGATCACGGTCGCGCCAAGATGCTTGAGCCACTGGACCAGCAGCTGCCCGGTCCCGCCCGCCGCGGCGTGAACGAGTACCGTCATCCCGGCTTGTACCTTCGCCGCACGCTCGACCAGATACTCGGTGGTGCAGCCCTTCAGCATGACCGCCGCAGCGACCTCATCGGAAATCGTATCGGGCAACTTCGACAGGATCTCCGCCGGCACGTTGCGTTCGCTCGCATAGGCGCCAAGCCCCGGCCCATAGGTCGCGACGCGATCACCCGGCGTCAGTGCGGTCACGCCTTCGCCCACCGCTTCCACGACCCCGGCCGCCTCGCTGCCCAGGCCGCCGGGCAGCGGCACCGGGTAGAGGCCCGACCGGTGATAGGTGTCGATGAAGTTCAATCCCACCGCGGTGTGGCGCACGCGCACCTCGCCCGGCCCCGGTGGCGGCAGATCGCGCGTCGTCCATCCGATCACCTCGGGGCCGCCGGTTGCTTCGATGATCGCGATGCGTGCCATTGCCGTCTCCAATTGGCGGTTGCCAGTTGAGCTCCGGCCCGCCATTTAGGCCACCATACCCGATGCTTGAAAAACCGGAGGCGAGGATGCGGAGCTATTTGAAGCACTATATTGGCGGCGCATGGGTGGAAAGCGAGGGGGGCTCGCGTCACGACGTGATCAATCCCGCCACCGAAGCCCCCGTCGCGCAGATCACGCTTGGCACGCAGGCCGATGCCGACAAGGCGGTCGCCGCGGCCAAGGCAGCGTTCGAGAGCTTCTCGCGCACCAGCGTCGAAGAGCGGCTCGCGCTGCTCGAGGCGATCCTCACCGAATATAAGAACCGCGCCGGAGACCTCGCCGAAGCGATTTCAGCCGAGATGGGCGCGCCGATCGCGCTCGCCAAAACCGCGCAGGTCGGCAGCGGCATCGGCCACCTCATGTCCACGATTAACGCGCTCAAAAGTTTCGAGTTCAGCGAACAGATCGGCGCCAGCCTCGTCGTGCATGAGCCGATCGGCGTGGTCGCGCTGATCACGCCGTGGAACTGGCCGCTGAACCAGATCGTCGCCAAGGTCGCCCCCGCGCTCGCCGCGGGCAATACGATGGTGCTTAAGCCCAGCGAGGAAGCCCCGTCCTGCGCCGCGATCTTCGCGGAAATCATGGATAAGGCCGGCGTCCCCGCGGGCGTGTTCAACCTCGTCCAGGGCGATGGTCCGGGCGTCGGCGCTGCGCTCAGCAGCCACAAGGACGTCGATATGGTGAGCTTCACCGGATCGACCCGCGCCGGCGTGCTGGTGGCAAAGAGCGCTGCCGACACCGTCAAGCGCGTGCATCAGGAACTAGGCGGCAAATCGCCCAACGTCATCCTTCCCGGCGCCGACCTGTCCAAGGCGGTCCAAACCGGCTTGATGAGCGTCATTATGAACTCGGGGCAAAGCTGCATCGCCCCGGCGCGGATGCTCGTCCACGAAAGTCAAGCTGCCGAAGCCGCGCAGATCGCGAGCGGGGTGATGAAGGCGGTCGAGACCGGAGATCCGTCGCAGGAAGGCCGCCATATCGGCCCGGTCGTCAACAAGGCGCAGTGGGAGAAGATACAAGGCCTGATCCGCAAGGGGCTGGAGGAAGGCGCCAAGCTCGAGACCGGCGGCCCCGGCCGTCCTGACGGTGTCGAGACCGGCTATTTCGTCAAGCCGACGCTGTTCTCTGGCGTCCGCAACGACATGACGATCGCCCGTGAGGAGATCTTCGGCCCGGTCATCGCCATCATCCCCTACAAGGACGAGGAAGAGGCCGTCCGCATCGCCAACGACACCGACTACGGTCTGTCCGCGGTGCTGTTCGGCACGCCCGACGAAGTGAAACGCGTCGCCCCTCGCCTGCGCGCGGGCATGGTCTATATCAATGGCGGCCAGCCCGATCCCGGCCTGCCCTTCGGCGGCTACAAACAGTCGGGGAATGGCCGCGAGCACGGCAAGTTCGGCCTCGCCGAGTTCATGGAAGTCAAAGCGATGGTCGGCGCGCTGGCCTGACCGAAAAAGCCCTCCCCGGTTTCGGGGAGGGTTTTTGAAGCTCAGTCGAACAGCTCCTCGAGGAAGCTCTTCTTACGCTTGTGCTTGTAGCGCGGGTCGTAGCCATGGCCGTAACCCTGATGGCCATAGCCCTGCTGCGGCGGATAACCGCCCTGCTGCCAGGGGCTACCCTGGGGCTGGGTAGGCGGCGCGGGCGGAGCCTGGGGTGCCGCCGGAGCCGCAGGTGCCTCGGCTACGCCGCTGCGCTCGATGATCTTGTCGAGTTCACCGCGGTCGAGCCAGATGCCGCGGCATTGCGGACAGTAATCGATCTCGATCCCCTGCCGGTCGCTCATGTGGAGGCCCACCTTGCACACGGGGCACAACATTCCGGCAACGGCTTCGGGGGTTCGCATCATGGGCTCCTGATCGTGGTCGATACCCCTTAGCTAGGGAGCATCGGGAGCCGCCGCAACGCGGATGCGATCAGTGAACCGTGCCGACCGCACGGTTGACGCTCATCAACACGATCAGCCGCTCGATCTGGCGCCAGCGGCAGAAATTGATGTGGTTGCCCAGGTCGCGACATTTGTCCGCGCGCGCGGCCGCCTCGAATCCGGCATCGTCGCCGAACACCGCGATAAGCTCGGCGGCGTCGGTCACATGGGCCCGATCGGCAAGATAGGGGACAGTGGACATCGCGGACGTCATAAGCGGGGGGCGCTCCGGGGGGATGATGCGCCGCAGGCACGCACCGCCCGTGCCACGATCGGCAAAGCCCGCTTTCCCGCGCATCACGAGGGTAAACCGCCGGAAACCATAGGCTTTTCCGGCGTATCACGCGTTCCGCATCGGGACGGTGGCGTCCCGGCGCGGGACGTGGCAAGGGGACCAGATGGACCGCAAGCCCTCTCCCGCCCCGCGCGGCGGCGCCCCCATCGCAGGCGGCGCATTGCTCGCGCTCAGCCTGATCACCGGTTCGGTGATCGGTGTGCTTAAGGGTCAACCCTCGGTCGGTTTCATCGGCGGGCTGGCAGCAGGCCTCGCGCTGCTGCTGATCGTCGCGCTGATCGATCGCGTCCGGCGCAACTGACCGACCGTCAGATTCTCCCGCAGTCGCTCGGCGGGCGCTGACCAGCGAAACGCGCGTCGATCCAGTCGAGCGTCGGCTGCACCTCAGTCCGCGCCACCGTCGCGTGTTCACCGCCCGTGACCGAGATATAGCGCACCGTCTTGCCCGCCCGACATGCGCGCTGCGCGAAATCACGAACCACGGCAGGCGCCACGATCACATCGGCGGTTCCCGTGACGACCAGCAGCGGCGAGGGAACGGCTGCGACCGAAACGCTGTTCGCCCGGATCAACCGCGCCCATGCCGGGTGCCTGGTCAGATCGAGGTTGCGGGTCGCGCGCTCCGCGATCGCTATTCCCAGTATCTGGCCCAGCTTGGGTTTCGCAAACGACGAAATGCAGTTGTTGTCGGCCAGCCGCAGCATCACATTCTGCGTCGATCGGTTGCCGAATGTCGCCATCGGCGCGCCATAGAGACGGGACCAGCTTGCGGCAGTGAACGCCGTGAGGACCGTCCGGGCACGCTTGTCGCTACCTTCGGCCATGTTCCGGGCAAGATCGGTCGGCGGCACGATCGCCGCGATCCCGACGAGATTCAGCTCAGGCGCATAGCTCCGCGCCAACTGCCCGGTCCACAGCGCCGCATGACCGCCCTGCGACTCGCCCCAGACGGCGAAGCGCAATCCGGCATTGGCGCCGCGAATGTCCCGCGCCGCACGCACCGCGTCCAGCACCGAGCGTCCCGTGGGCACCCCGGCCAGAAACGGGTGCATCATGTCCGAACCAAGGCCGGCATAGTCCGGCGCCACCACCGTATAGCCCCGTGCGATCACGTCGGTGAGCGACGGAATCATCCGGAAATTACTGTCGTCCAGCGATGGCGCACAGCGTTGCGCGACCCCCAGCGCACCGTGCGTCCAGGCGATCACCCTGCCCGGCCCCGATGCAGGCCTCGCCGGTGCGATCACCATTCCGCTCACCTCGATCGGCTGATTGCGGTCGTTCATCGTCCGGTAGCGTACTCGCCATGCGCGCATCCCGGCGGGCGCGTCGTTCACCGGTTCGGCGGAGACCAATGTCCCGGCGCGTTGTGCGGAGGCGGTGGCCGGCATGGTGAGCAGGGCCGCCGCAACGATGCTGGCCAGACTGGCGCGTGCACGGTGCATGGCTCGGACGTATCACATGCACGGCCGTAACGAAAAGCGCGGCGAAGGGTGTACATGACCTACACCAAGGCGCGGTGCAGCCATACTACCCGCCCGACCACATCGATCGCGCGGACCGGCACCACCTCGCGCCCGAAAAGAGGGTTGTCGCTCACCACTTCCACCTCCGCGCCCATCGCGCACAGCCGCTTGACCGCGACCAGTCCCTCGCGCCGGAATACGTAGATCGCCGGCCGCGCGCCCAGCGCCCGCCGCGCGCCATCAACCAGTATCTCGTCGCCGTCGCACAGGTTCGGCTCCATCGACGCGCCTTCAACCCGGATGGTCGATGCCATATCCGCCCGCACCCCAAGCCGCCGCAACAGCGCGGGGTCGAGCAGCAACTCGCTCCGCCGCTCAGTTTCGACCAGCCGCCCGCGCCCGGCCGCCGCGCCGGCATCGACCCGTGCCACCGGCACCAGCCCCTCCACCGCCGGCCCGCCCAGCGCCGCGTCGCTCAACCCCAGATAGCGCGCCAGCTTGCGTCGGTCGGCCTCCGCGAGCAGCCGCGGCGAACCTCGCGTGACGAACTGCTGCAGATAGGCGGCATTGCGTCCGATCAACCGCGACAGCGCCGCCAGCGACTCCCCTCGCGCCGCCACCGCGCGCTCCAGCGCCTCTCGTTGCTCGATCGATTCCATGTTTCGAACATAGCCATAGGATTTTTCCTAGACAAGTTGGAAATGAGAACATTGAATGAACATTCAGAGAGCGAGTCGGGAGAACAGGAGTGATCGATGGCGATTTTGGGCAAGGTGGAGCGGTATCTGCGCAAGCACGACATCCCGGCCACCAAATTCGGGCGGCTGGCGGTGCGCGACCCGCGGCTGGTGGGCGATTTGCGCAATGGCCGCGAGCTGCGCGCAAAGACGCTGGCGCGGGTCGAAGCCTTCCTCGCCGCGCCACCGCCTCCGGAGAACCGGCCATGAGCATGGACGCGGGCACTCAGATCGAGCGCGCGCTGGTGCGCAGCGCGGCGGATGCGGGGTTCGTTCTAACCCTCGTCGCGGCGATAGCGACGCCTTGGGCGAGCGTGACGTTCACCGGCGCACGTCACCGCCTCACGCTTGCTGCGGCGCGTTCACCGGCACTGGACGCATGGCTGGCAGGGCTAGCCGAAGCCGAGTTCCGTCTGCGCGGGCACCTTGTCGCGGATCTCATCGTGAACGGGGCGACGCATACCGGCCAACCGGGGGAGATCGTGCTCGAAGCGCTTACCGTCGAGGATTGTTAAGCGCGAACCGCCATCTTGCGCAGCGCGGCGAGCGCGCTTTCCAGCCCCGGCGGGACCGCAGCGGATTCGGCGACCGGCGTGGGAGCCGGCTCGGGCGCGGGCTGCGGCACCGGCTTTACCTCCGCCACCGGCACCGGCTCGGGCGTCGGATGGGTGCGCCGGGCGATGCCACGCTCCAGCCGGTCAAGCAGTGCATGGACGCTGGCGTCGGTCTCGGGCGCGGCAAGATTGTCGGGGAGCGGCGCGGGCGTCGCGCTCGGGCGCACGGGCGGGGTCAGCTCGAAGGTCTCGAACCGCTCCCCTTCGGCAAGCGCTGGGGTGAACGGAGCTCGGGTCAGCGGCATGAGCGGCGGCGGCGGCGGCGCGAGCGGCACTTCGAGGATCGCGCCCGGATCGAATGCCGAAAGCGGCTGATCGAGATCGGCGGGCAGCGGCTGCGGAG
>DATIGZ010000043.1:0-4165 GCA_035481255.1 Sphingomonas sp.
CCGCCAGAATCGTCTCCGCAGCTGCATGGACGCCTGCGCGGTTCGCCTCGATCGAATCGAAGGCTCCCGCCCCGGCCAGCGCCTCGACCTGCCGCTTGTTGAGCAGGCGCGGGTCGACGCGGCGGGCGAAATCGTCGAGGCTCTGGAAACGGCCCTTGGCGTGGCGCTCCTCGACCAGCAGCTCCATCGCCTTTTCGCCCACGCCTTTGAGCCCGGCGAGCGCGTAGCGGACCGCGAACCCGTCATCGACCGCCTCAACCGAGAATTCGGCCTCGCTGGCGTTGATGTCGGGCGGCAGGCAGGGAACCCCGAGCCGCTTCATATCCTCGACGAAGATCGCCAGCTTCTCGGTCTGGCCGAGTTCGAAGCACATCGAGGCGGCGTAGAATTCGTGCGGGTAATGCGCCTTGAGCCATGCGGTGTGGTAGGCGAGCAATGCGTAGGCGGCGGCGTGCGACTTGTTGAAGCCGTAGCCGGCGAACTTGTCGATCAAGTCGAACAGCTCGTTCGCCTTGGCTTCGGCGATGTTGTTCACTTTGGCGCAGCCCTCGACGAACAGCGCGCGCTGGGCGTCCATCTCCGCCTTGATCTTCTTGCCCATCGCGCGACGCAGCAGATCGGCGCCGCCGAGCGAATAGCCCGCGAGGATCTGCGCGGCCTGCATCACCTGTTCCTGATAGACGAAGATCCCGTAGGTCTCCTTCAGAATCCCCTCGAGCGCCGGGTGCGGATACTCGATCGGCTCGAGCCCCTGCTTGCGCCGCCCGAACATCGGGATGTTGTCCATCGGGCCCGGGCGATAGAGCGAGACGAGCGCGATGATGTCGCCGAAATTGGTCGGGCGCACCGCAGTCAGCGTGCGGCGCATGCCTTCCGATTCCAGCTGGAACACGCCGACGGTGTCGCCGCGCTGGAGCAGTTCGTACACCGCCGGATCGTCCCAGCCGAGCGCGGCGAGGTCGATCTGGATGTTGCGCGCGGCGAGCAGCTCGACGCCCTTTTGCAGCACCGACAGCGTCTTGAGGCCGAGAAAGTCGAACTTCACCAGCCCCGCGCCCTCGACATATTTCATGTCGAACTGGGTGACGGGCATGTCCGAGCGCGGATCGCGGTAGAGCGGGACCAGCTCGGCGAGCGGGCGGTCGCCGATCACCACGCCCGCGGCGTGGGTCGACGAGTGGCGCGGAAGGCCTTCGAGCTGCATGGCGAGATCGATGAGGTGCTTCACCCCCTCGTCACCGTCATATTCGGCCTTGAACTCGCTCACCCCGTTCAAGGAACGCGGCAGCGTCCACGGATCGGTCGGGTGGTTGGGGACGAGCTTGGCGAGGCGGTCGACCTGACCGTAGCTCATCTGAAGCACGCGCCCGGTGTCCTTGAGCACCGCGCGCGCCTTCATCGTTCCGAAGGTGATGATCTGAGCGACCTGATTGCGGCCGTATTTCGCCTGAACGTAGCGGATGACCTCGCCACGCCGGGTTTCGCAGAAGTCGATGTCGAAGTCGGGCATCGACACGCGTTCCGGGTTGAGGAAGCGTTCGAACAGCAGGCCGAGCTCGAGCGGGTCGAGATCGGTGATGGTCAGCGCCCAGGCGACGACCGAGCCCGCGCCCGAGCCGCGACCGGGGCCGACCGGGATGCCGTTGACCTTCGCCCATTTGATGAAGTCCGCGACGATGAGGAAGTAGCCGGGGAACCCCATCTGGATGATGATGTCGGTCTCGAACGCCAGCCGCGCGAAATACTCCTCGCGCTTCGCCGGGTCGGTAACCCCGGCCGTCTCCAGCCGCGCTTCGAGGCCCGCGCGGGCGTCGTCGCGCAGCTGCGCCGCCTCACCCTCGAGATCGCCGGCGAGGCTGGGCAGGATCGGCTTGCGCTTGGGCGCGGCATAGGCGCAGCGCTGCGCGACCACGAGCGTGTTCTCGATCGCCTCGGGCAGATCGTCGAACAGGCGCTTCATCTCGGTCGCGGGCTTCATCCACGTATCGGGCGAGGAACGCGCACGCTCGTCGCTGGCCACGTAAGCGGAACCGGCGATGCACAGCATCGCGTCGTGCGCCTGATGGAAATTGGGCTCGGCGTAACAGGCCGGGTTGGTCGCGACGATCGGGATGCCGCGATCATAGGCGAGGTCGAGCAGCCGAGGCTCGGCCTTGCCCTCGATCTCATCGAGGCGGCGAATGATCTCGATATAGAGGCGGTCGCCGAACAGCGCCTGAAGCCGGTCGACATAGGCGAAGGCGGCGGCGTCCTGCTCCTCCGCGAACAGGCGGGCGAGCGCGCCTTCCTTGCCCGCGGTCAGCGCGATGACGCCGTCGGTGCGGCCTTCGAGGTCGGAGAAGAGGACGTGCGCGTCCTTCTCGATCGGGCGTTCCAGATGCGCGCGCGAGACGAGGTCGCAGAGATTCTCGTAGCCGCGCTGATCCTGCGCGAACAGCGCCAGCCAGTCGAGCGGCGGGGTGACGCCTTCGGGCATGTCGGGGCGTTCGACGCACAGCAACGTACCGACCAGCGGCTGCACCCCGGCCTTCTTCGCGGCGTCGCAATAGGACATCGCCGCATAGAGGCCGTTGCGGTCGCACAGCCCGGCGGCCGGGAAACCCAGTTCGCGCGCGCGCCCGGCGATCGCCTTGGGCTCGATCGCGCCTTCCAGCATCGTGTAGGCGGAGAAGATACGGAGCGGGACGAAGCCGGAATGGGGCATAGGTCAGCTATATGTGGGAGCGCGGGGGGATCAAAGCCAGCGGCGAGGTTTTCCACAGCTAATCGCGCCCCGGACGCAGGACGATCGCCCGGTCGCCGCCCCGGCCCGATGCGGGGCGACGGGGAAGGTTCGCCGAGGCCGGGCTAGAGCAGCTGTTCGATATCGGCCGCGATGTCGCCGGGCTTGGTCTGCGGGGCGTAGCGGTCGACCACCTTGCCGTCGCGGTCGATCAGGAACTTGGTGAAGTTCCACTTGATCCCCTCGGTCCCCAGCAGTCCCGGTGCTTCCTTTTTGAGCCAGCGATAGAGCGGCGCGGCGTCCGGGCCGTTGACGTCGATCTTGCCGAACACCGGGAAGGTCACGTCATAGGTCAGCGAACAGAAGCTCGCGATCTCCGTCGCGTCGCCCGGCTCCTGTGCGCCGAACTGGCGATGCAGCGCCTCCAGCCCCTCATATTGCGGCGTGAATCCGCATTTCGAGGCGACGTTGACGACCAGCAGTACCTTGCCGGCATAGGGCGAAAGATCGACCTGAGTTCCTTCCGGCGTGGTGACCGGGATTTCGGCGATCATGGTCATTGCGGTCTCCTTCGTGCCCGACATCAGCCCCTGAGCTTGCCCGCCATGCCGATGATGTCGTCGAGCGGATTGCCGTCGCCGTTGAGGTCGATGAGCTGGCCGAGGCCGCCGAGACCGCCCGCAGGCGCCGCCGCGCCACCGCCAGCGCCGCCCCCGCCGAGCACGCTGCCCAGCACACCGCCGAGCCCGCCCGCGCCGCCACCGCCGAGCATGCCGCCGATCAGGCCGCCAAGCCCGCCGCCCTCGCCCTGCTGGCCGCCCTGCTTCGCCAGATAGCCCGCCACCAGCATCGCGAGGATCGGCAGCATCTTCTTGAGCAGGCCGGAATCGAGGCCGGTCCGTTCGGCGGCGTGACCCGCGACGGTGCGGCTGACATCCTTCGACCCGAAGATCTGGCCGAGCACATCATTGCCCTGATCGACCGGGGTCGGCTGGGGACCAAGCACCGCGTCGAGCAGCCCGCCGCCGCCGAGCTGGCCGAGCAGTCCGCCCAGCCCCTCGACCCCGCCGCTGCCCTGCGCCTGTTTCTTGAAGCCGCCGAGGATCGCGGGAAGTAGCGCCTCCGCCCCCGCCTTCGCCGTTTCGGGCGAGACGCCGAGCTCGCCGGCCATCGATTCGATGCCGCCCGCCTGAGAAAGGATGTCGGTCAGATTCATGCCTTTTCCCCTTCATGAGCCTCGGCACGGGGCCGATCCGCTTGCCGGTCACTATAGCAGCGCGGGGATGGCATGCGAGTTACTTCACCCGGCAACGCCGTCGTAGCGCGCGATCAGCTGGTCGAGATTGCGGCGCACGCCGGGCCATTCGTGCGCGAGAATGCTGTAGACCGCACTGTCGCGCAGATGATCGCCCAGGATCAGGTGACCGCGCAGCACGCCGTCGA
>DATIGZ010000044.1:0-4942 GCA_035481255.1 Sphingomonas sp.
GCCCACCGCCATCACGACGCGCCCCCAATTGGCGTCCTCGCCCGCGATCGCGGTCTTCACCAGCGGCGAGTTGGCGATGCTCAGCGCGATGCGGTGCGCGCTGGCGTCGCTTTCGGCGCCGTCCACATCGATGCGGATGAACTTCGACGCGCCCTCGCCGTCACGCACGACGAGATGGGCCAGGCGCAGGCACAGGTCGGACAGCGCGGCGCGGAAGGCGTCGGCGCCGTCGGTGTCGTCGTCGGCCAGCGGCGCGTTACCCGCCGTGCCCGTGGCGAAGGCGAGCACGGTGTCGCTGGTCGAGGTGTCGCTGTCGACCGTGATGCACGAGAAGCTGCGCGTGTTTGCCTCGGACAAGGCGCGCTGGAGAAACGCGGGATCGACCGCGGCGTCGGTGAAGACATAGCCGAGCATCGTCGCCATATCGGGTGCGATCATGCCCGATCCCTTGATGACGCCGACGAGGCTAACGGTCTTGCCGCCCACGACCGCGGTGGTGACCGCGCCCTTTTCGAAGGTGTCGGTGGTGCCGATGGTCTTCGCGACATCCTCCCAGCCGCAAGGGCTCGCGGTAAAGGCAGCGTCGAGCCCTGCCTCGGCCTTGTCGATGGGCAGCGGCACGCCGATCACCCCGGTCGAGGAAACGAACACGTCCGAGGGCTGGCAGTTCAGATGCCCGGCAACGCGCGCCGCGATCGCCTCGACCGCCGCGCGGCCGCGATTGCCGGTGAACGCGTTGCTGTTGCCAGCGTTGACTACCAATGCGCGCGCCTTGCCCAGCACCAGCGCCTCGCGGCACCATTCGACTTCGGGCGAAGGGCATTTGCTGGTGGTGGTGACGCCCGCGACGCTGGTGCCCTCATCCAGCGTGACGAAGGTGAGGTCGCAGCGATCCCATTCCTTGTACCGCGCGCGGGCGACGCGCAGCGTCACGCCCTCGACCGGCGGGAGATAGGGGAAGCCCAGCGGGGCGAGGGGGGAGCGCTGCATGTTCAGTCCTATTCATTCACCGTCACCCCGGCCTTGTGCCGGGAGCTGCGGCTGGACAGGCGATGCCCTGTCACCTCAAGCGCAGCGTTTGCCGCGCGGTGGATCCCGGCACAAGGCCGGGGTGACGAAGTCTGGCTGTTACTGCACAGCCCCGGCGGCGCTGAGCACCGCGCGCACGCTCGCCGTGGCGACATCCTCGTCGATCCCGACACCCCACACGGTGCGCCCGTCGGCGGTGCGGCATTCGACATAGGCGGCCGCCTGCACGCCGGTTCCATGGCCGATCGCGTGCTCGGCATAGTCGGCGATGTCGAGATCGACGCCGAAGCCCTCGCGCATCGCCGCGACGACGCTTGAGATCAGCCCGTTGCCGCGCCCGCTCACCGATTGCTGCACGCCGTCGACATCGATCACGCCGGCGAAGATACGCTCGCCATTGGTCGCGCGCGTCTCGTCATAGGCGCCGAGCGTGAAGCGCTGCGGATGCTCGAGCCGATAGGCCTCGACGAAGGTCGCCCAGATGTCCTGCGCGTTCAGTTCGCGGCTGCTCTCATCGGCCACGCGCTGGACGTGGCGGCTGAAATCGGCCTGCAGGCGCTTGGGCAGCTTGAGGCCCTTGTCCTGTTCCAGCACCCAGGCGACACCGCCCTTGCCCGACTGCGAGTTGACGCGGATCACCGCTTCATAGCTGCGGCCCAGATCGGCGGGGTCGATCGGCAGGTAGGGAACCTCCCACAGATCGTCGTTGCGCGCTTCCTGCGCGGCGAAGCCCTTCTTGATCGCGTCCTGATGGCTGCCCGAAAAGGCGGTGAACACCAGATCGCCGGCATAGGGCGTGCGCGGATGGACCGGGATGTTGGTGCAATATTGCACCGTGTTCACGATCTCGTCGATGTCGGAGAAGTCGAGGCCCGGATCGACGCCCTGCGTGTACATGTTGAGCGCGACGGTCACGAGGTCGCAATTGCCCGTCCGCTCGCCATTGCCCAGCAAGCAGCCCTCGACGCGATCCGCGCCGGCCATCAGCCCCAGCTCGGCCGCCGCTACGCCGGTGCCGCGGTCGTTATGGGTGTGCAGCGACACCACCACCGCATCGCGATTGGGGATGTTGCGGCAGAACCACTCGATCTGATCGGCATAGATGTTGGGCGTCGCGCACTCGACCGTCGCGGGCAGGTTGAAGATGATCGGCTTGTCCGCGGTCGGCTTCAGCACGTCCATCACCGCCGCGCACACCTCGACCGAAAAATCGAGTTCGGCGGTCGAGAAGGTCTCCGGGCTGTATTCGAACTGCCAGTCGGTGTTGGGCTGAGCGGCCGCGCAGTCGCGCAGCACCTTGGCGCCTTCGATCGCGATGCCTTTGATCTCCTCACGGCTCATCCCGAACACGATCTTGCGCCATGCGGGCGAGACGGCGTTGTAGAGGTGGACGATCGCCCGGGGCGCGCCGCGCAGGCTTTCGAAGCTGGTCTCGATGAGGTCACGGCGCGATTGGGTCAGCACCTGTACGATCACATCGTCGGGAATGCGGTTCTCGCGGACGAGACCGGAGATGAAGTCGAATTCGGTCGCTCCGGCGGCGGGGAAACCGACTTCGATCTCCTTGATGCCGACGCGGCAGATCAGATCGAAGAAGCGGGTCTTCTTCTCCGCGTCCATCGGGTCGATCAGCGCCTGATTGCCGTCGCGCATGTCGGTGGACAGCCAGCGCGGCGCGCGGGTGATGGTGCGGCCCGGCCATTGCCGGTCGGGCAGGTCGATCTGAGGGAAGGGGCGGTACTTGACGCTGGGATCGCGCAACATTTGCGTTCTCGCTTCGATTAGGATGTGGCGTTCGGGGGTTTGCTTTGCCCTTAGGCCGTGTGCGCGGCGCAGCGGCCACGCGAATGCACGCGCCTAAGGGCGCGTAAGTCGAAGCAGGCGAAGGCGAAGCGTGCGCAACATCTGAAACTGCAGATAGACGGTAGAGGCAAGAAATGTCCAGAGCGCGCATGGCCGCGGCGCGACAGTTTCCTCTTGCCTGGTTGCAAGCGCTGCTTGATCGGTGCAAGTTACTGCGAAGATGAAACAAATCCTTTATGCCAGCGTCAGCGCAAGCGCCGATGGGCAATCCGCGGATGTGACCGGTATCCTTGAGCGGTCGCGGCACAACAATGCGCTGGACGGGATCACGGGTCTGTTGTGGACCGACGGGCACCGTTTCCTGCAGGTGCTCGAGGGCGGGGACGATGCGGTCGACGCCTGTTATGCGCGCATTCGCGCCGATAATCGGCATTGCGGGGTCGTCACCATCGCGGAGCGCACGATCGAACTGCGCGAGTTCGGCTATTGGGTGATGGCGCACAAAACCGCCGACGCGCTGTCCGATGTTCACGATCAGCGCGTCCGGCGGATGATGGCCAATGCCGCGGAGGAGATTCGCGCGCCGTTCCTCGAACTGGTGTCGACGCGCGAAGCTGCCTGATCCGCCTTACTTTACGAACGCCGCCGCGATCTTGAGGTCGACCTCGTCGCTTACCAGGGGGATCGCGAAGTTGATGCCGAAATCGCTGCGGCGGATCGTCGTCTCCGCCTCGAACCCGACATTCTCCTTGCCGCCCATCGTCTGCGGGGTCTTTCCGGCGCCATAGAAGTCGACGTCGAGCGTCACTGGCCTTGTCACGCCATTGAGCGTGAGGTTGCCCGTCACCTTGGCCTCGTCGCCATCCTCGTCAACAACCACGCTGGTGGATACGAACTTCGCATCGGCAGGGGCCGCGCCGAAGAAATCGGGCTTGCGGCCATCCTTGCCGGGACTCAGCAGGTGCGACGTCAAATCCTCGTTGGCGGTGATCACCTTCGACACGGGGATGGTGATGTCCACCTTCGAGGCCGCGGGATTCGACTTGTCGAACGTCGCGGTGCCGGTGATGCCGCCGAATAGGCCCCAATAAGGAGTGAAGCCGAAATGATCGACTTCCCAGCGAACGAGCGTGTGGCCCGGATCGACCGTGTAGCTCCCGCCGGTGATTGCGGCTTTGTTCTTCGAGCCCGGCAGCTGCATCTGCTGGGCGACGATCGGCGTGGCGATGGCGACGGTAGCCGCGAAGGCGGCGATGACGAGACGCATGATGATACTCCCCTGTATCGGAAAACCGTGCGGACTGTCGGCGCGCCGGGCGCGGCGGTCAAACAACGATTCGGGAACGCAGGGTTTCTGTTCGCGCGGGTTCAGCCCGCGAGCGCGTCCTCAAGCGCCTTGGCGCGGTCCGCCTGCGTCAGCGCCTGACGGGCGATCGCGTCGATTGCGGCGTTGAGCGCGGGGTAGACGGGGGTGCCCGCCAGCGCGCGCGCGCTGGCAACCTCTTCGAGATCGGTGACCAGTTCGACCGTCTCGCCGCGGATCGCGTCGAGGTCGGCGAGCGCGGTCTGCGCGGCGACCCATGATTCGCTGCCCATGGGAACGCCCCGTGCGACCGCGACGCGCGATTCGGCGGTGACTGCCGCGGCCTGAAAGCGCTTCGCGGCATCCTCTGCGGCGGCGCGCTTCTGTGCGATGCGCGTGTCGAGTGCGGAATCGGGTGCGGCGACCGGGTCGGGCCGCACCGGCTCGGCATCGTCGCGGCTCTCGATCGGTCGCGGAAGCAGCGACGGATACTCGCCGTTCGGTGTGGTGCAGGCGCCCAGCATGCCGATCGGCAGGGCCAGCGCGGTGAGGAAAAACGAGCGTCGCATCGCGGGCTGGTCTATGCCGCGAAGAAACTGTGCGCAACGGGGTTGCCTTTCCCGAAAAGCGCTTCTATCTGCGCCCCTCCACTGCGCGCCCGTAGCTCAGCTGGATAGAGCATCAGACTACGAATCTGAGGGTCGGACGTTCGAATCGTTCCGGGCGCGCCATTCAAAGCCCCGCCAGGTCTTAGGACCCGGCGGGGCTTTGTTGTTTTGGGCGTCGGCGCGTGAAACGCGCGCATGC
>DATIGZ010000045.1:0-2484 GCA_035481255.1 Sphingomonas sp.
CGATAAACTGGCGGAGACGGTGCGGACCACGACGGAGCCGATGCTGGGCCAGATCCGGCTGCAATGGTGGTCCGACGCGCTGGTGAAGCTCGATACCGCGCCACCACCCGCCGAACCCGTTCTGGAGGCAGTGGCGCGGGACGTGGTGCGCGACGGCGTGACCGGGGCATCCGTGTCGGAGATCGCACAGGCGTGGCAGGCGGTGATGCAGACGGAGCTGGATGCGGCGGGGCTGAAGGCCTTCGCCCAGCGGGGCGCACGCCTGTTCGAACTGGCGGGCAGGCTCGCTGGAGCGTCGCCCGCTGATCCGCTGACGCTGGCGGGAGAGGGGTGGGCGCTGGCCGACCTTGCCGGGGGGCTGAGCGATCCCGGTGAGGCGAGGATGGCACGGATGATCGCCGAACAGGCGCTGAGCGAGGCGGCTGCGGCGAAGTGGAGCCGTAACGGGCGGGCGTTGGGCGCGATGACGCATCTGGCCCGGCTGGATCTGGCGGGAGTACCCTTTGGAGCACCAAAGCGGACGGGGCGGGCCCTATGGCACCGGCTAACGGGAAAGTGACGTCTTGCTGCCGTTGACGGAGAGAGTAGGCTGACCCTCTGGCTGGGGGAGAGTCGGCATGTGGCGCTATTTCGTGGGTGGCATCGCGGCGTTGCTGATGGCGGGAGCGGGGGTTTTTCTGTTCCAGAGCCGCGCGACGCCGGAACCCGTGCCGCCGGCACCAAGGGCTGCGCAGAGCGAGGCCGCGGGTGAGCCGGCGCCGCTGGCGGAGGTGCCGCGGGCGCCGGACCGGAGCCGCGAGGAAAAGCGTTTCGATCGCAGCGACAAGGACAGGAACGGTGCGGTCACGCTGGCCGAGCTTCAGCAGCCGCGGCGCAAGGCGTTTGCGAAGCTCGACGGCAATGGTGACGGCAAGCTGTCGTTCGAGGAGTGGACGGTCCGCACCTCGACCCGGTTCGCCGAGGCGGACAAGGACAAGTCGGGCGGGCTGACCCGCGCCGAATTCGCGACCACCGCTCCCAAACGCCGTACCACGGCACGGCCGCAATGCGACTGCCGCGCCGAGGTGGCCAAGGCGCTGGCCGAGGCGGCCGAGGAGTAGCTCAGGCCGCCTTGAGCCATTCCGCGAACGCCGCGCGGGCGCGGGCGGTGTACATCAGCTTGCGGTCCGCCTTCTTGGTGCGGCCCTCGATCGGCGGCATCAGGCCGAAATTGACGTTCATCGGCTGATAGGTCTCGATCTCGGCCCCGCCGGTTATGTGACCCAGCAGCGCGCCCAGCGCGGTCTCGACCGGCGGCGGAGCGAGCGTGCGGCCGAGGAGTTCGGCGGCGGCGAAGCGCCCGGCGAGCAGGCCGATGGCGGAGCTTTCGACATAGCCCTCGCACCCCGTGACCTGCCCGGCGAAGCGGATATGCGGGCGCGACTTGAGCCGCAGCGTCGGATCGAGCAGCTCAGGTGAGCGGATGAAGGTGTTGCGATGGAGACCGCCGAGGCGCGCGAACTCGGCATTCTCCAGGCCGGGAATAGTCCTGAACAGAGCGACTTGTTCTCCATGCTTCAGCTTCGTCTGGAAGCCGACCATGTTCCACAAGCTGCCGTTGGCGTTATCCTGTCGCAGTTGGACGCAGGCATAGGGCCAGCGTCCGTTTGGGAACTCCGCTGAGGCGGTGCGCGGGTCGTCCAGCCCCACGCCCTTCATCGGGCCGTAGCGCAGCGTATCGACGCCGCGTTCGGCCATGACTTCGATCGGCATGCAGCCCTCGAAATAGGGGACGTTCTCCCATTCCTTGAACTCGGCCTTCTCGCCGTCGATCAGGCCCTGATGGAAGGCGAGATACTGGTCCTTGGTCATCGGACAGTTGATGTAATCCTTGCCCGTGCCGCCGGGGCCGACCTTGTTCCAGCGCGACTGCATCCACGCCACGTCCATATCGATGCTGTCGCGATGGACGATCGGGGCGATCGCGTCGAAAAAGGCGAGGCTGTCCTTGCCCGTCGCGCTGCCGATGCTGTCGGCAAGGCCCGGCGCGGTGAGCGGACCCGTGGCGACGATGGTCAGTCCTTCGGCCGGGAGCTGATCGACGCGCTCGCGCACGATGGTGATATTGGGATGCGCCTCGAGCGCGGCGGTAACACCCGCCGAGAAATGGTCGCGGTCGACCGCGAGCGCGGAGCCGGCGGGCACCTTGTGAAGGTCGCCCTGCGCCATGATGATCGAGCCGAGGTCGCGCATCTCCTGATGCAGCAGCCCGACGGCGTTGCGTTCGGCATCGTCGGAGCGGAAGCTGTTGGAGCAGACCAGTTCGGCAAGACCGTCGGTCTGGTGTGCGGGCGTCATGTCGCCGGCGCCGCGCATCTCCGAAAGCTTCACACGGATACCGGCGTTGGCGAGTTGCCATGCGGCTTCGGATCCGGCGAGGCCGCCGCCGATGATATGGACCTGATGTTCGTTCATATTCCCGATGCAAGTTGACAAAGTTGACAC
>DATIGZ010000046.1:0-4640 GCA_035481255.1 Sphingomonas sp.
TTCATCAGATAGTCCATCGCGTTCGCTTCGAACGCGCGAATCGCATGGTCGGAATAAGCGGTGACGAACACGAACAGCGGCGGCTCGACCTCCATCAGTCCCTGAACGACCGAAAATCCGTCGAATCCGGGCATCTGGATATCGAGGAAGACAAGGTCGGGTTTGTGCGTCTTGATCGCGCGGATCGCTTCGCGCCCGTTCTGGCACTTGTCGATGATCTCGACATCTTCGTGCGTCTGGAGCCGCAGCTCAAGGCCCTGGATCGCCAGGGGTTCGTCGTCGACCAGGATGGTGCGGATCGTCATGGTTTCTCTTACTCTCATCCGGCGCCGCGCCGATGCCCCCGGCGCGCTGCCAACAATCCCCTGCCTTTGGTTCGTAACGAGTTCGTTACGGCACGGTTCCGGTCAGGCTGCTTCCTTGACTTGCTCCTCGACCTGGAACGGAATCTCGATCTCAACGCGGAAGCCCCCGCTGGGGTCCGACCGCGCATCAAATCGATGATCCGGCCCGAAAGCCTGCGCCAGACGTTCCCTTATATTGGTAAGCCCGACCCCGGTTGAAAGGCTTGGCCGGTTCTTGCCCTCGATCAATCCCGGCCCGGTGTCCGAAACGGTGATCTGCACCCGATCGCCGATGAGCCGAGCCGCGACCGCGATTTCGGCGCCTTCCTCCTGCGGGGTGACCGCATATTTGATCGCATTCTCGACCAGCGGCTGAAGCAGCAGCGAGGGCAGGCGCGCCTTTACCGCGCGCGGATCGATATCGAACACCGGCTTCAGCCGCTCGTCGAAGCGCATCTTCTCGATCTCGAGATAGAGTTTGAGCGTCTCCACCTCCTGCGCCAGCGTGACGTGCGCGGTCGGCTCATTGGCGAGCGTGTAGCGCAGGAAGTTGGACAACCGCGCGAGCATCGCGTTGGCGCGGTCGGTCTGCTTCAACAGCACCAGCGTCGAGATCGAATTGAGCGTGTTGAACAGGAAATGCGGGTTGAGCTGGTAGCGCAGCATCGCGAGCTGCGCCGATGAAGCCTGATTCTCCAGCATCTCCATCCGGTCGATCTGATCCTCGACGATCAGGTAGAAGTTGATTCCGAAATAGAGCGCCGACCAACCGGCGAGCACGGTGAAGTTGAGGAACAGGCTGCCCAGCACCAGCGGAATCTCGATCCCGGGCTCTCCCCGCATTACCGAAACGGTGAAGGCGGTGAGAACGGCGTAGACCAGCGTTGCACCGGCGAGCGTCGCGATCGTGGCCAAAATGCCGGTGATGCGCGGCAGGCGCCGGAAATAGCCGTAGAGCGCCGAGAGCAGCAGCGTCAGACAATAGCCGACGATCGCTTCGATGGTGACGCGGATCAGATCCTCGAAGCTGAAGGTGCGGTTCGAGAAGTTCGAAACCGCGCGCAGCATCAGATAGCCGCCCCAGCCCGCGCCTTGCAGCATCCAGAAGGCGCGGCTCTTCTGCTCGAAGAAAGGGCGGGAAAGGACGTCGGGATTCTGCATGCGTTGTCGATTTCTCTAATCGGTAATCCTGCGCGCGCAAAGACGGACCCCTTACGGTATCACGGCGTTACGCAATCGAATCGAACGTGCTGCAACGAGGAGATGTTCCGATGACAACCCGCACCGCCACCGCCCGCTATTCCGGTTTCGGCAAGGAAGGAAAGGGCGCGATCACCACCCAGTCGGGCGTGCTGACCGATCAATTCTATGGTTTCAACACCCGCTTCGAGGATGAGCCGGGGACCAATCCCGAGGAGCTGATCGCGGCGGCACATGCGGGATGCTTTACCATGGCGCTGAGCTTCGGGCTCGCTCGCGCCGGCTATTCGGAGGGTACGCTCGAGACCAAGGCGGCGATCAAGCTGGAGCAGAAGGACGGCGGCTTCGCGATAACCCGGTCCGACCTGACGCTGACCGCGTCGATCCCCGGGATCGATCCGGCCGAGTTCGAGAAGCTGGCGAAGGACGCCGAGGCCAACTGCCCGGTCTCCAAGGTCCTCAACGCCGAGATCACGCTGACGCACACGCTGGTGTGACCGCGAGCGTCGGGCCAGCCCGTCATCCCGGCATGGGGCCGGGATGACGCGGGGCGCGGGTATCAGCGCTCGTTGAGATAATAGCGGTCGATCGCCGTCAGGTCGTCGGCCAGTTCATAGACGATCGGCTGGCCGGTCGGGATCTCGAGGCTGGCGATCTCGTCGTCCGAAATGCCCGACAGATGCTTGACCAGCGCGCGCAGCGAATTGCCGTGCGCCGCGATCAGCACGCGCTTGCCCGCCTTGAGCTCGGGAGCGATCCGCTCGTCCCAATAGGGCAGGACGCGTTCGATCGTATCCTTGAGGCTCTCGGTCTGCGGGATCGGAATGCCCTTGTAGCGCAGGTCCTTGGCGAGATCCCAGGGCGAGCCTTCTTCGGGCAGCGGCGGCGGGATGTCGAAGCTGCGGCGCCAGATCTTGACCTGCTCGTCGCCATGCTTGGCCGCAGTCTCCGCCTTGTCGAGCCCGGTGAGGCCCCCATAATGGCGCTCGTTGAGCTTCCAGCTCTTTTCGGTCGGCAGCCACAGGCGCCCCATCGCCTCAAGCGCGAGGTTGAGCGTCTTGATCGCACGGCTCTGGAAGCTGGTGAAGGTGACGTCGAAATCGAGGCCCTTCTCCTTCATCAGCTCGCCCGCCGCCCAGGCTTCCTTAATGCCCTGCTCGGTCAGATCGACGTCCCACCAGCCGGTGAAGCGGTTCTCCAAATTCCAGGACGACTGGCCGTGGCGGATCAGGACGAGCGTGGGCATGGGCTACTCCTTGCGGGAATTTGCCCGCGTCCTTAGCGGATAAAGGCGACAGGGCAACGGAGGATGGCCATGGCGATCGAAAGGCAAACCATCGTGTATGACGGGCCGGGCGGCCCGTTCGAGGGGGTGGCGGCGTTCGATACCGCATGGGGCGGCCCGAGGCCCGGTGTGATGATCGTCCCCAACGTGCTCGGGCAGAAGGAGCAGGACAATCTCACCGCCGAACGGCTGGCGGTGCTGGGTTATGTCGGGTTCGTCGCCGACACTTACGGGCAGGGCAAGCGGACGACGCGCGAGTCGCCCAAGCCGGCGGTGTACATGGACGAGCTCAACGCCGATCGGGCACTGTTGCGCGACCGGCTGCATGCCGGCGTCGCGGCGCTGAAGGCGTTGCCGCAGGTCGACGCCGCGAAGACCGCGGCGATCGGCTATTGTTTTGGCGGCAAGTCGGTCATCGATCTCGCGCGGTCGGACGGCGGCGTGCTGGGAGTGGTCGCGTTCCACGGCATTTTCGACGCGCCGGGCTACGACTATCCCAAGCCGATCGCGACTAAACTGCTGATCTGTCACGGCTGGGACGATCCGCTCGCCCCGCCCGCGGCGGTGACCGCGCTGGCGTCGGAGCTGACCGAAGCGGGCGCCGACTGGCAGCTCCACGGTTATGGTCATGCAGGGCACGCGTTCACGGACGCGACGGTGACGCCGGGCGGCCGGCCGGGGTTCGGTTATGATGAGACCGCCGACCGACGCAGCTGGCAGGCGATGCGGGGCTTTCTGGGCGAGCTGTTCGGCTAGGCCGGTTTGGCCGGCTTCGGCGGCAGCACCTTGCGCAGCCAGCGCCGCAGCAGCACCAGCGCGGGATCGTCGCGGCGAGGATCAGGATCGCGATCACGACCGCCGCGACCGGGTTGGCGAGCGCGAGCACCAATAGCCCGCCGGTGAGAATGTCCTCGCCGGTCGACACCACCGCGTTGCTTACGGGTTCGGGGCTGGTGTTCACCACCGCTCGCGCGCTCGCCTTGGTGCCGTGCGTCAATAGCGAGGCGCTGCCGCCGAGCAGCAGGGCCATCACCTGCCATGCCGGGTCGGAAGGATCGACGATCGCAAGCGAGAGCAACGCGCCGCCGACCGGGCGAACCAGCGTGTGGACCGCGTCCCACACCGAATCGAGCCACATTACCTTGTCGGCGAAGAATTCCGCGACCGCGCCGGCCCCGGCGACGCCGATCACCCAGGGGTTGGCGAGCACGTCGAGCGCTTTGAGCTGCTGCGGCAGCTCGACCCAGCCGGTGTACATGGCGAGCCCGACGGCGAAGACGCAGAGATAAAGCCGCCAGCCCGCAAGCAGGCTGATGCTGGCGGCGAGGCCAATGATCTCCACCGCGCCCATCGCGCGTCGGACCTCAGCTCGCGGGCTTGGGCGCGGGTTTCCGCGCGGCGGGCTTGCTCGTGGAGGTCTTGCGGGCAGGGGCCTTGCGGGTCGCGGCGGCCTTGACCGGAGCGGCGGGCTTGGGCGCCGTCTTCGCCGGTGCCTTTGCCGCGCTGGTCGCGGGCTTCGGCTTGGCGGCGGCCTTTGCCGGAGCGCTGCGCGTCGGTCCTGCCTTGAGCGGGGCGGCGGGCTTGGCGCGCGCCGAGGGGCGCGGCTTGGCCGGGGCGCGGGCCGGGGTCGCAGCGGCAGGGGCCGGCGGCGGTGCGGGGCGTTCGGCGAGCTTGCTGGTGATCTTCTCGGCGGCGCGCGCGGCGACCACGGTGGCGAGCGTCGCGGCGGTCTTGCCCAGCGCTTCGGCGGTGGTCGTCTTGTCCTTCGAATTTTCCTTGGTGTCGCCAGCGTCCGCGGGCTTGCCCTGATT
>DATIGZ010000047.1:0-3687 GCA_035481255.1 Sphingomonas sp.
CGGCGGGCGGCCGCGGCGGCCCATGTCGAGGCTGGCGGTGGCACCGGTGGAGACCCCGCCGGTGCGGCCGAGAAAGCCGTGGGCGATCCCGGTAAGGGCACCGGCGCGGACGGTTTCGACGGCTTCGGTGGTCACAGCTCAAGCCTCATGATGAGGTCGCGGTCGATCTTGTCCCCGACCGGGAAGGGGTAGTCGCCGATATGGACGAAGCCGTATTTGGCGTAGAAGGCGATGGCGCGGTGGTTCTCCTCGAACACCGTGAGCAGCATGGCGGGAGCGCCGCGGCTACGGGCGGTCGCGATGCTCCAGTCCATCAGCGCCTGCGCAACGCCCCGGCCGTGCCAGTCATAGGCGATGTAGAGCTGGCCGAGCTGGGCGTCCCGCGGACCCGCCTCTTCGAGCCATGGCGGCACGAGCTTGGCATAGCCGATGATCTGCCCCTGCGCGCGGGCGACCTGCCACGTCACGGTGGGATCGGCGAGATGCGCGCGCAGGCGGCCGGAGGGGCCATAGGCCTGTGTGAGGTACGCCTTGAGATCGGCGGGCGTGTAGCCATGGCCGAACGTTCGCGTCCATGTCTCCCGCGCCATCGAGTCGAGCGCATCGGCGTCGTGCAGAGCGGGGGTGTCGTAGCTGATCGTCATTCGAAGCCCGCGGGGACCGGCCAGCCGGGGGCGGTGAGAGCGATGACCTTGAACAGCTCGCCCATCGCGTCGTCGCCGGTGAGGCGGTCGCGGGCGACGGCGATGTCGTCGGCGCGGTCGGGCGCGGCCTTCGCCAGCGCGTCGGCGCGCGGGCCGATGCCGAGCGCGTTGAGGAACGCGCCCTGAGTCACCGGACCATATGCAGCCAGACCCTCGACGCGCGCGGCCTCGATCAGGGTGCCGAAATCGACATGCGCGGTGAGATCGGCCTCGCCCGGATCCTCGAACGGATTGGCATAGGCGTGGCCGCGCACCGCCTGAAGCGTGTCGCCGATCGCGGGGCCGGCATAGCCATAGTCGATGATCAGCGCCGCCCCGCCCTGTGCCAGCAGCTTGGCGGCGAGCGCGCGCAGGATCGCGACGCTGGGCGGCGAGGTTTCGAGGATCGACCCGTCGGGCGCGCCGCGGAACTGCGGCGGGATGATCGGATCGAACACGGTGTTGCCGACCACGGGCAGGAACAGCGTGTCCTGACAGGCGACCAGCCGCTCGCGCCAGCCATCGGTGGTCTTGACCAGCTGGCGGATCGGGAGCGCGTCGAAGAATTCGTTGGCGACCACCAGCAGCGGCGCATCGTCGGGCAGGCCGACGATGCTGACGGTCCATTCGGCGCCGGGGACCTGCTTCGCCTGCTCCTCGCGCAGCGCCGGGCTGTTTTCGACGAAGTGGACCGGTGGCGTCAGGCCGGCATGGCCCATCGCGCGCAATGCGTCGGCGGCAAGGGTGCCGCGGCCGGGGCCAAGCTCGACATAATGCGCGTCGGGGCGCCCGGCGCGGTCCCAGAGGTCGGCCAGCGCCAGCCCGACCAGCTCGCCGAACATCTGGCTGATTTCAGGCGCGGTGGTGAAGTCGCCGCGCGTGCCCAGCGGATCGCGGGTGGCGTAGTAATGCGTGTTCGCCGCGCCCATGAACTGCGAGAGCGGGATCGGCCCGGCCATGGTGATGGCGCGGGCGATCCGTTCGGGCAGCGGGCCCTCGTTGTTGGCGTCGCTGACCTGACCGTCGGACATCGGCTCAGGCGATGGTTTGCGTGCCGGCGAACGGCTCGACCCGCTCGCGGCGCTTCTTGGCGGTGGCGATGAGGTAGACGCCGCCGAGGATCATCGGGATGGTCAGCAGCTGACCCATGTGCAGCCCCGGCGTCGCGAAGATCGTGCCGTCGAACTGGCGGTCGTGCTCGCGGAAGAACTCGACGAAGAAGCGCGACAGGCCATAGCCGAGGATGAACGTGCCGACGAGCTTGCCCGGCTGATAGCGGGCGTCGGTCTTCCAGAACATGAACCACAGGATCACGCCGAGCAGGAGGCCTTCGAGGCCCGCCTCGTAGAGCTGGCTCGGGTGGCGGGGGACGAGTCCGCCGGTTCGTTCGAACACGATCGCCCATGGGACGGTGGTCGGATGGCCCCACAGTTCGGCGTTCACGAAGTTGGCGAGGCGGCCGAAGAACAGGCCGAAGGGGACGCTGCACGCGACATAGTCATGGACGCGCAGCCAGTTGAGCTTCTCCTTGCGGCACAGCCACAGGATGGCGAGCGTCACGCCGATCACACCGCCATGGAAGGACATGCCGCCGTCCCACAGCCGGATCAGCTTGAGCGGGTCGAACAGCAATTCGGTCTGGTAGAACATCGCATAGCCGAGCCGGCCGCCGAGGATGATGCCGAGCGTGGCATAGAACACCATGTCGTCGGCATGGCGGCGGGCCATGGGCGCGCCGGGCTGGGCGATCAGCCTGAGCAGGTACCACCAGCCGATCAGGATGCCCGCGATATAGGCGAGCGAGTACCATTTGAGCTGGAAGAAGCCGAGGTTGAGCGCGACGTCGCTGAGGCCGAGGCTCTTGAAGCTGATATAGTTTTCGGCGGCGGTGGACAGGATCAAGTGCGTGGCTCCCCGAGGGTTCGGCGCTGTCCTATCCGCATATCACGGCAAACCCAAGACTCTGGATGGGTCGCGCGGCCCGGCGACGCGGCAAGGCGGATCGAGCAGCTGCCCGATTGTCGATCCCGGGAAGCGCGGGTAGAGCGTGGGCGATGGAGCGAACGGGCGTGAAGGGCATTGATCGGCGCACGCTGCTGATCGGCGGCGGCGCGGGAATCGGGCTGGTGCTCGCCTGGGCCGTGTGGCCGCGCGCCTATCTCCCCAATCTGTCGGTGCGCGACAAGGAGACCGCGTTCGGCGCGTGGCTCAAGATCGCCGAGAACGGACAGGTCACGGTCGCGATCCCGCAATGCGAATACGGGCAGGGCGTGTTCACCACGCTGCCGCAGCTGGTGGCCGACGAGCTGGGTGCGGACTGGCGGATGGTGGGTGTGGAGCAGGCGCCGCTCAACCCGCTCTATGCCAACAGCCTGGGATTCTCGACCCTGTTTCCGGGCGTGTTGCCCCCGCGGCTGGAGCGGACCTGGACCGAGCGCAACGCGGCGATGCTGACCGGCGGATCGACGTCGATGCGCAGTTTCGAAGCACCGTTGCGCGCAGCCGGCGCTGCGGCGCGCGCGATGCTGTGCAAGGCCGCGGCGCGGCGCTGGGGCGTCGACTGGCAGGAATGCGACACCGCCAACGGACATGTCGTGCACGGCCAGCAACGGCTGCGTTTCGGCGAGCTGGCGGCGGAGGCCGCGGGCGAGGAGATCCCCGACGATCTGCCGTTGCGCGAGGGTGAGACCGGGCGGCTGACGGGCACGCCCGCGCCACGGCTCGACGGGCCGGGCAAGGTCGATGGCAGCGCGAACTTCGCCGGCGATATCCGTTTGCCCGGCATGGTGTTCGCGGCGCTGCGGCAGGGACCGGCGGGTACGGTCAAGCTTGCGGAGATCGACGAGGCGGCGGCGCGGAAGGTGCCGGGCACGCTGCACATCGTGACGAACGAGCTGTGGGTCGCGACCGTCGCCAACAACTGGTGGGCGGCGAGTCAGGCGCTTGACGCGATCAACCCGCGTTTCGAGATTGCGGGCAGGATCGAGAGCGAGACGATCCAGAC
>DATIGZ010000048.1:0-2119 GCA_035481255.1 Sphingomonas sp.
GTTGTTCTTCGTCTCGGTGGGCATGTTGTTCGACCCCAAGGTGGTGGTGGAACAGCCGCTTGCGCTGATCGCGACCGTCCTGATCATCGTGATCGGCAAGTCGGTCGCCGCTTACTGGATCGTCCGTGCACTCAAGCACAACCATCGCACCGCGATCACCGCGGCGGCGAGCCTCGCGCAGATCGGGGAATTCTCGTTCATCCTCGCCAGCCTCGGCACCAATCTGGAAATCCTGCCGCCGGCGGGGCGCGACCTGATCCTCGCGGGTGCGCTGCTGTCGATCTTCATCAACCCGTTCATCTTCAATTGGCTCGTGCCCAAGCGGCAGGAAAAGGTCGATCCGGTCGAGGCACCGGCCGATACCGGCGATCTGCGCGACCATGTCGTGCTCATCGGCTATGGCCGGGTCGGCAAGCTGATCGCGCGCGATCTCAACGCGCGCGGCCGCGGCTTCATCCTGATCGAGGATCAGGCCGATACCGCGAAGGAGGCAAAGGAAGTCGGACTGAACGTCGTGCGCGGCAACGCGCTCGATCCTGAAGCGCTCAAGGCCGCCGGGATCGAGCGGGCAAACAAATTGCTGATCGCCATCCCCGAAGGGTTCGAGGGCGGCGCGGTGGTCGAGGCGGCACGCAGAATCCGCCCCGACATCGCTATCGTCGCCCGAGCCCATTCGGACGCCGAGGTCGAGCATCTCGAGACGGCGGGTGCGGGCGAGGTGGTGATGGGCGAGCGCGAAATCGCGAGCAAGATGCTCAGCCTGTGCGCGGTGCCGCTGAAACGTCAGGCGTAGGAGACGATCTCGAACTCGATCCCGTCGAAATCGAGGAAATAGAAGCGGCGGCCGGGCGAATAGTCGCCATGCGCGAACGGTTTCAGCCCCGCCGCCGCGACCTTGGTTTCGATATGGTCGAGATCGTCCACCAGGATCCCGACATGGTTGAGCGGTTCGCCCTTGGGGTAGCGCCGCTCGTTGTCGCCCGGCGGCGTGTAGAGCGCGAGGTAGAAGCGTTCGTCGCCGACATGGATCGTCCGGCCGCCGTCGCGTGCCGGCCCCTCCCAGCGGATGTGCCAGCCGAACAGATGCTCCATCAGCTTAGCGGTACGCGGCGGGCTGGAGACGGTGAGATTGACGTGCTCGATGAACGGAGCGGGCATGCGCGTTTCCTTTGCGGTTGCGTGAGTGCCCGCCTCAGGTACAACCTCAACTTAAGTTGAGATCAAGCGCTATTTTGCGAGGGCTGAAAATGCGCGGATGCGACCTGATGACGATCGGCGAACTGGCGGCGCGAACCGGCCTGTCGGTCTCCGCGATTCGGTTCTACGAGGGGCGCGGGCTGGTTTCGCCGATCCGCACCAGCGGTAATCAGCGCCGGTTTCTGCGGTCGGACATAAGACGGCTGTCCTTCACGCTGATCGCGCAGAAACTGGGGCTGACGATCGAGGAGATTTGCGCCGAGCTGGCGCAGCTGCCGCAGGGGCGCACCCCGACTCAGGCGGACTGGGAGCGGATCAGCCGTCATTTCCGCACTGAGATCGATCGCCGCATCGCGCTGCTCGAACGGACGCGTGAGAAGCTGGACGAATGTATCGGCTGCGGCTGCCTGTCGCTCAAGAAGTGCGGCCTGTACAATCCGGGGGACCGGCTGGCGGCCGACGGTCCCGGGCCGCGCTTCGTCCTGTCTGCAGGCGATGCGCGGCCCGACCCCGGTCAATAGGGGTTGATGTCGCTTACATAGCCGCGTGAATCGACCGTGCAGCGTGAGCGGTAGCGGCCGGTGGCCACGCTGATCTCCCAGCTTCCGCGACCCAGGTCACGCACGCTGATCGGCACGCTCGAGCCCGGCGCGGCGTTCTGATATTCATCAGCGCGGCGGGCGCAGGCGTCGCGTGCGGTCTGCGGGGCGGTGCGGACATAAGGGCGGTTGTACGCGCGACGGTTCTGCGCCTCGGTCTCTCCGGCCAGATAGCCTTCGTGGTAGCCCTCGCTGTCGTGACGGTCATAGTTCGCACCGTACAGGCCGTCATTATAGCCGCGCTCATATTCGGAGTCGTGGCCGGCGTCGGGGCGGCTGTCGCCCTTGTTCTTCTTGTGGCTCGCCAGTGCGGCGATCAGGCC
>DATIGZ010000049.1:0-10322 GCA_035481255.1 Sphingomonas sp.
GTCGTGGGCCCCGCGCCTCCGCCGCCTGCACCGCTGGTATCGCCGCCGCCCGTGCCCGAGCCGGCGCCGCCTCCGATGAAGCAGGCGCCGCCGCCGCTGCCCCCGCCTCCCGAGGCGGAGCCGCGTCCCGGACTCGAATCGCTGATCGGTGCGCGGCTTCCCGTCTGGATCGGCGCGATCGCTCTCGTCGCCGCGGGCTTCTTCCTCGTCCGCTACTCGATCGAAATCGGCCTCCTGACCCCAGCCGTACGCACCATCATCGCCGCGCTTTTCGCCGCGCTGCTCGTCGCGGGAAGCGAGGTTGCGCGCCGCTTCCCGGCGACCCGCGACGATCCTCGCATCGGCCAGGCACTCGCCGGCGCGGGTATCGCCAGTGCCTATGGCACACTCTACATCGCAGCCGCGCTCTATCACCTGATCGCGCCGCTCCCGGCCTTCGTTCTGATGATCGCGGTCACCGGCCTCGGGCTTGCGCTCGCCCTGCGGCAGGGTCCGCCGACCGCCGTGCTGGCGCTTGCGGGCGGCTTCATCGCGCCGCTGGTCGCGGGCTATGACGCCGCCGGAATCGCGCCGCTGCTCGTCTATCTCGCGCTGTTCACCGCCGCTCTCTTCGGCCTCGCGGTGCATCGCGGCTGGGCATGGCTCGCCATCGCCGCCACCGCCGCCGCCTTTGGGTGGGTCAATTTCCTGCTCCTCGCGCTCGGCGGCGACGAGCTGACCGCGCCCGCGACCTTCGTCGTCCTGCTCGCGATCGGTGCCAGCCTAGCGCTTCCCCGTGCGGGGGTCGCTGCGGCCTGGCTCCGTCTCACCCCTCTCGCCGCGGGGCTCGTCCAGCTGCTCGCCTTCGCACCCGCGCTCGATTTTTCCGGCCTCGCCTGGGCGCTCTATCTGACGCTCGCCGGGGCATCGCTGATCCTCGCCTGGCGCGATGCAGGCTATCTTCCCGGCGCGCTCGCGGCGCTGGCGCTTACCCTGCTCCTGCTCGCCATCGGCCTTGCTCAGCCCGAGCCGGGCGCCAGCCGGATCGCCGCCATCGCCGCAGCGCCGCTCTTCGCCATTCCCGGCCTGCTACTGCTCCACCGCGCCCGGGTGTGGGCGATCCTCGAGCTGGGCGGCATCGCCGGACCGTTGCTGCTCGCCAACCTGCTCGACGGGGGCCGCCTCGCCGACTGGCAATGGGCGCTTCTCGAGCTTCCCGCCGCCGCGCTTGCCGGCTGGGTAAGCTGGCGCCGCCGCGCCGAAGCCGGCCGTCGCGATCCCGGCCTGATCGGCGGCGCGCTCCTCGCCGCGATCCTTGCCGTCACCGCATTCGGGCAGCTCGCTGGCGAGACGTGGATCGCGCTCCCCATCGCCGCCGTCACCGTCGCCCTGGGCGCGTGGGCGCGCCGCATCGGCGATCCGCACCTCTATGTGCTGCCCGCGCTGGCGCTGGCCGCGATCCTGATCGCCGGGATCGCGCCGCTGATCGACTATACCGTGCTGGTCGCCGGATCCGCTGGCGGCGCGCATCTGCCCTATCGCGAGCTCCCGCCCCTTGCCGACGCGTTGCGCCAGCTGGCGCCCGCGATCGCAGCCGCCGCGCTGCTGCTTGCCGACCGCGACCAGTTCGGCCGCCTCCGCGCTGCAATACTGGCCGCGTCCGTCAGCCTCGGCCTGATGTTGCTCTATCATCTCGCCAAGCTTCCGCTCGCGATCGCCGACGAACCGCGCTTCGCCGCGTGGGGCTTTGTCGAGCGCGCGCTGATCAGTCAGGCGCTTCTCGCCGGCGGCTGGCTGAGCATCCGCCGCGGCCGCCTCCCCGCGCTCGGCCTCGGCCTGTTCGGCCTCGGCTTGGTCCGCATCGTCTGGTTCGACCTGCTGCTGCTCAACCCGGTCTTCGTTGCGCAACAAGCCGGCGGTATCCCCCTGCTCAACGCCGCCGTGATCCACCTCGCGGCCGCCGCCGCGTGGAGCTGGACCTTCGCGCCCGGCCGCCTGTGGCGGTATCTGGCGATGGCCTTCTCCTTCGGCGCGGTCGCCGCCGCCGTCCGGCAGGCCGCGCACGGCACCTTGCTCACCGGGCCGGTCACGACCGGTGAGAATTACGGCTATTCCGCCGCGTTCCTGTTGCTCGCACTTGGCTGGCTGGCGCTGGGCATTCGCGGTGGCGCGCGCGATCTGCGTCTCGCGGGACTCAGTTTGCTCACCGCTGTGACGTTCAAGGTCTTTCTGATCGACGCGGCCGCGCTCGACGGGCTGTTGCGCATCCTCTCCTTCTTCGGCCTCGGCGTCGCGCTGATCGCGCTCAGCTGGGTCTATACGCGCTTCCTTGCCGCCACGCCGAAACCGCCACAGCCTCAGCCCAGCCCGTAATGGTCCGCGACCCGGTCGAGCGCGAGCGTCAACACCAGCCGTCCGGCGCGCGCCGGCCAGCCGAGCCCCTTCTCCGCCACCGGCACGCTCTCGCCCGCGCAGATCACGCGCCACAGGATGTCGGCCAACCCCGGCCCGGCCGCCGCCACCGCCGCGTCGAAGCGCCGCTTGGCCGCAATCTGCACCGTCGCGGGATCGAGCCCTCCATGCCGCATCCCGCCGCGCCGCGCGGCGGGCGCCGCATCCCAGCGCATCGTCACGCGCGGTCCCAGCGCCGCCGTCTCATAGTCGCCGCGCAACCGTTCGCCCGCCTCGAATTGACGGACATCCACCAGACCGCGCGCACGCAACCAGCCGAGCGGCGATTCGGCGAGATTCACCGTTACCCGCCGCCCCGTCTTGCGCGCGGGCGCATTGCGGATCACAAACCCGTCCTCGATCGACCGTTCCGCCAGCTCGCGCATTTGCTTCTCCTGCCATTAGCGAATCGGGCTTGCCATATCGTCACGCTTGTAGGAAAGTAATTTAACCACATCGGTTATACGGGAAGCTTCATGATCACCGCCATCCGCGAAGTTCGCCGCGCCAGGGGCCTGACGCTGGAGGAGGTGGCGCAGCGCTGCGCCCCGCCCACCACTGCGCAGACGATCGGCCGGCTCGAAACCGGCACGCGCACTGTCTCGGTGGCTTGGCTCAACCGGATCGCCGCCGCGCTCGATGTCGATGCCGCCGATCTGGTTCGTCTGCCCGACCGTCCCGACCTTGGCGTCGCCGCCACGCTCGACGCCTCGGGCGCTCAGGCACTGCGCCGCCCCGCAACCGTCGCGCCGCCGCATGCCGATGCCGATCTGGTCGCCGTTACGGTCAGCGGCGGAGTCGGGGACTATCGCGCGGGCGACGTCATCTGGTGCCGCCGCCTCATGCCCGGCGCCTTCGCCTCCGCGCTCAACCGCGACGTGCTGATCCCGCGCCCCGCCGGGCGCTTTCTGTTCGGCCGGCTGATCGCCCATGAAGGGGAAGGCGGCCGGCTCAACATCCTCCCGCTCGGTCCCGGCGCACGGCAGCAGGTGGTGGCCGATCCGCCGTGGATCGCCTGCGCGGTGCAACTGATCCGCCAGCTATAGCCACCGGTTTCCGGCGCAGGGCCGGGGTACCAGCGAATGCTTGCGAAGCGCCCGTGAGAGGCGCATGCTCAGGGTGTTCCTTTAGGGGAGGGATGCACCGATGAACTATGTATTCGCGTTGGCGGCCGCGTTGGTCGTGGCGTCGCCGGCATCGGCCGAAGATTGGGATTTCATGCTCACCAACGGCTCCGGCAAACCGATCAAGACGATCGAGCTGGCCCCCGCCGGCACACCGGACTTCAAGCCGCAAACCGTCGATCCGGAAACCCGACGCGAAGCGGTGATCAAACCCGGCGCCAAGACGACGGTCCGTTTCGACAAGGGTGCGAGCCAGTGCCGCTTCGATCTTAAGGCGACGTTCGAGGACGGCACGACGCAGGTCTGGGCCGGCGCCAATGTCTGCGACAACAGCTACATCACCATCAAGCTCGCCAACGGCAAGGCGACGATCACCGCGAGTTAGGCTGGTTGAGCGGCACCGGCCACGCGCCGGTGTGAAATGATGGTGGGCGCTGACGGGCTCGAACCGCCGACCCTCTCGGTGTAAACGAGATGCTCTACCAACTGAGCTAAGCGCCCGGCGCATGGCCGTGTGCGCCCCGATAGGCGGGTTCGGCGCGCGCGTAAACCGGGCAGCGTTTCCCGGCCGTGCGAAATCGGCTAGCGGGCGTGGCATGACCGTCGTCACCCGTTTCGCCCCCAGCCCCACCGGCCGCCTCCATGTCGGCAATATTCGCACCGCGCTCCACAACTGGATGTGGGCTCGCAAGAACGGCGGGCGTTTTCTGCTGCGCATCGACGACACCGATCGCGAACGCTCGCGCGAGGAGCATGTTGTCGCGATTCGCGACGACCTGAGCTGGCTCGGCCTCGTCCCCGATGACGAACAGCGTCAGTCAGAGCGATTCGATCTTTACGAGCGCCGCTTCGCCGAACTGATCGCCGCGGGCCGCGTCTATCCGGCTTACGAGAGCCAGCAGGAACTCGACCTCAAGCGCAAGATCCAGCTCGGACGCGGCTTGCCGCCGATCTACGATCGCGCCGCGCTGTCGCTCGGCGACGCCGACCGCGCCCGGCTCGAGGGTGAAGGCATCCGCCCGCACTGGCGCTTCCGGCTCGATCATTCGGCGCCGATCGAATGGCACGATCTGATCCGCGGCCCGCAGCGCTTCGATCCGGCGACGATGAGCGACCCCGTGGTGCGCCGCGCCGACGGGTCGTGGCTCTATCTGCTTCCGTCGGCGATCGACGATATCGACATGGCCATCACGCATGTCGTGCGCGGCGAGGATCATGTCTCGAACACCGCCGCTCAGCTCCAGATGTTCGACGCGCTCGGCGCCGCGCCGCCCGCCTTCGCGCATGAGGCGCTGCTGACCGGCGCGGAAGGCAAGCTGTCCAAGCGGCTTGGCTCGCTCGGCGCCGACCATTTCCGGGAAGCGGGGATCGAGCCGCAGGCGATCGTCGCGTTGCTCGCCCGGCTGGGAACCAGCGATCCCGTCGAGCCGCATGGCGAGGTGGCGCCGCTGCTCGATACGTTCGATTTCGCGCGCTTCGGCCGCGCGCCCGCACGCTTCGATGAGGCCGAGCTGGCGCAGCTCAACGCGCGCATCCTCCATCAGCTCGACTATGATTCGGTCGCATCGCGCCTGCCCGCCGGGATGGATGCCGCGGGCTGGAATGCGATCCGTCCCAATCTCGCAACCCTCACCGAAACCGCAGACTGGTGGCAAGTGGTCGAAGGGCCGGTCGTTTCCGCCGCTGCGCCCGAGGATGTCGAATTCCTCGCGCAGGCGGCGGCCGCCGCCGCCGGCCTCGACTGGTCGCACGACCCGTGGCACGCCCTCACCGGCGCGCTCAAGGATACCACCGGGCGCAAGGGCAAGGCGCTGTTTCTGCCGCTGCGCCGTGCGCTCACGGGACGCGATTCGGGGCCGGACATGGCCGCCTTGCTCCCGCTCATCGGTCGCGACCGCGCGCTCGCCCGCCTCGGCGGCTGAGAGCGCGGTGCACCATGATACAAAATAACTTTGCCAAGATGATGTTATGATATATCCTTGTATCAATCCGGCAGAGACAGGCCGGAGACAAGGAGAGCAGCCATGTATGCCGACAGGTATCACTCCACCGCGTCGCGCCCGGCCGGGGCCGGCGCCGCGCTTCTGATCAGCGGCGCGATGATCCTCGGCCTGTATTATGCAGGGCCGACCATCGCTCCGGGGACGTTCGACAAGGTGATCAAGATCATCAACGTCCCGATCGACGATCCCAAGCCGGTCGACCCCAAACCGCAGCCACGGGCCGATCAGCGCAAGGCCGTCACCACGCCGCTGCCGCATGTTCCCGACCGGGTTGTCGATCTTCCGACCGACAGTGGCGGCATCACGGGTACCGATGTGATCGGCCCCGTCACCACCGAGCCTCCCGGCCCCATCGGCCCCGTCAGCGGCGGAGGCACCGTCCCGGGCGATCCGCCGCGCCCGCCGGTGCTGGTCGGGGCCTCGGTCGATCCCAAATATGCCGACGCGCTCCAGCCGCCCTATCCCCCCGCCGAGCTTCGCCGCGGGACCGAGGGGAACCTCACCGCGCGTGTGCTGATCGGCGCCGACGGGCGGGTGAAGGCGATCGACATCATGAGGAGTCCCAGCGACGGCCTGTCGGAAGCGACTCGCAAGCATGCGCTCGCCCGCTGGCGCTTCCGGCCCGCGACCCGTGACGGCGTGGCAGTCGAGGGGTGGAAGACGATGACGCTGCGTTTCCAGATCGTCGAGTAAGCGGGGCTGGTCCCGGCCGCGCGGCACGCCTATCTTGCGCTCCATGTTCTTTCTTCGGCGCAACAAGCATGTCTCGTCGGTCGGGCCGCTTCAGGACCTGCGCGACGTCCTGCGCATCCGGCATCGCTACCAGTTCTGGTTCCTCCTCGCGGCCCTCGCGACCACCGGCCTGATCCTCGCCGGCTTCTATTTCGATTCCTATTTCGAACGCGCCTACAAGCGCGAGATCATCTACGTCCAAAACTGGCGCGCCGACCGCTCCCTCGACGAGATCATCGCACAGCAGAAGATCGACGAGGAAGCGCGGCAGAAGCGCGAGGCGGAGGCCAAGGCCAAGGCCGAGAAGAAGCGTCTCGAATATAAGAAAGTCGACGACAAGCTGAAGTCATGGGGTCTTTGAGCGACGTCCGCTGGATGGATGCGGCACTGGCGCTGGCCTCGCGCGGCCAGCGGGTGACGGCACCGAATCCCAATGTCGGCTGTGTCATCGTCAGGCCTGCCTCCGCTCAGGCGGGGGAACATGTCGTCGCGCGCGGCTGGACACAGCCCGGCGGCCGTCCGCATGCCGAAGCGATGGCGCTCGACGAAGCGGGTGCGGCCGCGCGCGGCGCCACCGCCTATGTCACGCTCGAGCCCTGCGCGCACGAATCGCCGCGCGGGCCGGCCTGTACCGACCTGCTGATCGCCGCGGGGATCGCGCGGGCCGTCGTCGCGATGCGTGACCCCGACCCGCGCACCGACGGCAAAGGCATTGCCCGGCTTCGCGAGGCGGGGATCGAGGTCGCGACCGGCACCGGCGAGGACGAGGCGCGCCGAACCATCGCCGGCTTCCTCACCCGCCGGTTCAAGGGACGCCCTTACGTCACCCTCAAGCTCGCTACCTCGCTCGACGGCTGTATCGCGCTCGCCAATGGCGAGAGCCGCTGGATCACGGGTCCGGAGGCGCGCGCGCATACCCATCTCGAACGCGCGCGGCATGCGGCGATCCTGGTGGGCCGCGGCACGCTGGAGCGCGACGCCCCCAAACTGGACGTCCGCTTGCCCGGCCTCGAGGACCGCTCCCCGCGCCGGGTCCTGCTCTCGGCACGCACGGCGGACGGCTGGCATATGATTTCGCAGCCTTCCGCGATCGCGACGCTGGTCGGGGTCGATCATCTGCTGATCGAGGGTGGCGCGATGACCGCCGCAACCTTCCTGCGCGCCGACCTGGTTGACCGTCTGCTGCTCTACAGGGCGCCGGTTCTGCTGGGCGGCAAGCCCGGTATCGCCGATCTCGGCCTCACCGAACTCGGCGGCGCGCATGGCCGCTGGCAGCTCACCGATACGCGCATGCTTGGCAGCGACCGGCTCGAGGTCTACGAGCGCGCCAGAAAACGGGATTCAGACTAAAGGTATGTTCACCGGAATCGTCACCGACGTCGGCACCATCGAAGCCGTGGAGGACCGCGGCGATCTGCGCGTCCGCGTCGCCACCGCCTTTGACACCGCGACCGTCGATCTCGGCGCGTCGATCGCCTGTTCGGGCGTTTGCCTCACCGTGGTCGACAAAGCTCCCGGCTGGTTCGCGGTCGATGTCTCGCATGAGACCGTCTCGCGCACCGCGGCCGACCAGTGGACGCAGGGCCGCCGCCTCAATCTCGAACGCGCGCTGAAACTCGGCGACGAGCTTGGCGGCCATATCGTCACCGGCCATGTCGACGGCACGGGCACCGTGCTCGGCATCTGCCCGGAAGGCGAGTCGCAGCGCATCGGTTTCGCAGTGCCCGCCGGCCTTGCGCCCTTCATCGCCGCGAAGGGGTCGATCACGATCGACGGCGTCTCGCTGACCGTGAACGAGGTGTCGGACCAAAGCGACGGCACCGCGCATTTCGCAATCAACCTCATTCCCCATACCCAGGCCGTCACCACCCTCGGCGCACTCGCGCAGGGTCAGGCCGTCAACCTCGAGATCGACGTGCTCGCACGCTATCTCCAACGCATGGAGGCCCATCGTGGCCAAGCCTGAGCTGGCGCGCCTGCGCCACGCATTCCTGTCCTCGCCCGAAGAGATCATCGACGAGGCGCGCAACGGCCGTATGTTCATCCTCGTCGACGACGAGGACCGCGAGAATGAAGGCGATCTCGTCATTCCCGCGCAGATGGCCACTCCCGACGCGATCAACTTCATGGCCAAGCACGGCCGCGGGCTGATCTGCCTCGCGATGACGCGCGAGCGCATCGACCAGCTCGGGCTCGAACCGATGGCGCGCAAGAACGGCACCCGCATGGGCACCGCCTTCACCGTGTCGATCGAGGCCAAGGAAGGCGTCACCACCGGCATCTCCGCCGCCGACCGGGCGCGCACCGTCGCGGTGGCGATCGATGCCGGCAACGGCCCCGCCGACCTCGTCTCGCCCGGTCATGTCTTCCCGCTCGTGGCGCGTGAGGGCGGCGTGCTCGTCCGTGCCGGCCATACCGAGGCCGCGGTCGACGTCGCGCGTCTCGCCGGGCTCAATCCCTCGGGCGTGATCTGCGAGGTGATGAAGGACGACGGGACGATGGCCCGGCTCGACGACCTCGTCTCGTTCGCGCAGCTCCACAATCTCAAGATCGGCACGATCCGCGACCTCATCGCCTATCGTCACCGCTACGACCATCTGGTCGAGCGCCGCGCGGAGACGAGCTTCACCAGCCGCTGGGGCGGCGACTGGCGCGTCATCACCTTCTGGAACACCGCCGCCGGCACCGAACAGATCGCGCTGCTCAAGGGCCGCGTGAACCCGGACAAGCCGACGCTCGTCCGCATGCACGCGCTCTCGCCCTTCGGCGACCTGTTCGGCGAGGAAGGCGCGCGCGGCAAGCTTCTCCAGCGTTCGATGGAGATCATCGGCGAGGAAGGGGCGGGCGTCATCATCGTCATCAACAAGCCGCGCGCCGACGCCTTCACCATGGCGGTCGAACGCAAGGCGGGCATCCGCACCGAAGCGGATATGGAGGAGCTGCGCGACTATGGCGTCGGCGCGATGATCCTGACCGAGCTTGGGGTCGAGGAAATGATCCTGCTCACCAACACCCACCACACCCTTGTCGGGCTCGATGGCTATGGCCTGTCGATCGTCGGCGAACGCGCGATCGATATCGGAGGTGACGCCTGATGGCCCGGGTTCTGCTGATCGAAGCGCGCTTCTACGACCATCTCAACGACATGCTGCTCGCCGGCGCCCGCGCCGCGGTCGAGGCGGCAGGACACAGCCATGAGACGATCACCGTCCCCGGCGCGCTCGAAGTCCCCGGCGCGATCGCGATGGCGGCGGAAACCGGCCGCTACGACGCGTTCGTGGCGCTTGGCGTGGTGATCCGCGGCGAGACCTATCATTTCGAGATCGTCTCGAACGAAAGTGCGCGCGGCATCATGGCGCTGACGATGGACGGCATCCCCATCGGCAACGGCATCCTGACGACCGAGAACGAAGCGCAGGCGATCGCACGCGCCGACCCCAGGCATCTGAACAAGGGCGGCGGCGCGGCCGAAGCGGCGCTGGCCATGCTCGCGCTGCGCGAGAAGCTCGGGTGAGCCATCCGGTCCTCTTCACCGAACGGCTGATCCTGCGCCGTCCGGAGGCGAGTGACCTCGACGCCTGGGCGGCGTTCGCGGCGGATCCGGAAAGCACCCGTTTCATCGGCGGACCGGTCGCGCGCAGCCTCGCCTGGCGCCAGCTTTGCGCGATGTCGGGGTCGTGGGACATCAACGGCTTCGCGATGTTCTCGATGATCGAGCGCGCCACCGGGAACTGGGTCGGACGACTGGGACCCTGGCAGCCGGACGGCTGGCCGGGCACCGAAGTCGGCTGGGGCGTCGCGCCCGAATATGCGGGCAAGGGCTACGCCTGCGAGGGCGCCGCCGCGGCGATGGACTATGCGGTCGAGGTGCTCGGCTGGACCACGGTGATCCACACGATCAATCCCGACAATGTGAACTCGATCCGCCTCGCCCAGCGGCTGGGATCGTACAATATGGGACCGGTGCGCTTGCCCGAGCCCTATCTCGACGAGCGCGTCGACGCGTGGGGCCAGACCGCCGACGAATGGCGGG
>DATIGZ010000050.1:0-2635 GCA_035481255.1 Sphingomonas sp.
GCGCGAGATACTGGCCGGTGCGCCCGGGCAGCCGCGAGAGATACCAGCCGCCGCCGACATCGGGGAACAGGCCGATCCCGGTTTCCGGCATCGCCAGCTTGGTATTCTCGGTCGCCACGCGATACTTCGCCGGCTGGCTGATGCCGACGCCACCGCCCATCGTGATCCCGTCCATGAAGGCGACGATCGGCTTGGCATAGGTGAACAGCGCATGGTTCATCCGGTATTCGACCCGGAAGAAGTCGCGCGCCGCGCTGCCGTCGCCCGCGCCGCTCTCCGCGATCATGCGGATATCGCCGCCCGCGCAGAAGCCCCGGCCTTCAGTGTGGTCGATCATCACCGCCTCGACCGCCACGTTGTCGCGCCACGCAGTCAGCGCGTCGAGGATCGCGGCGCACATGCCGGTGTTGAGCGCATGGATCGCCTTCGGCCGGTTGAGCCGGATCCGGCCGACCTTGCCCTCGACGAAGATCAGGACATCCTCGCTCATTGGCGGGTCAGCTCCCGCCCGACGATCATCCGCATCACCTGATTGGTGCCCTCAAGGATCGAATGGACGCGCAGGTCGCGCCAGAAGCGTTCGATCGGATAGTCCATGAGGTAGCCATAGCCGCCATGGAGCTGGAGCGCGCGGTCGACCACCGACGATCCGGTGTCGGTCGCGAAACGCTTCGCCATCGCCGCGAATTTGGTCTTGTCCGGCGCATTGGCGGTCACCTTGGCCGCGGCGAGGTAAAGCAGCGCGCGCGCCGCTTCCAGCTCGGTCGCCATGTCGGCGAGGGTGAACTGAGTGTTCTGGAAGTCCGCGATCGCCGAGCCGAACTGCTTGCGGTCCTTGGTGTACTGCACCGCCTCATCGAGGCAGCGCTGCGCCCCGCCGAGCGAGCAGGCGCCGATGTTGAGGCGGCCGCCGTCGAGCCCCATCATCGCGATGCGGAAGCCCTCTCCCTCGCCGCCAATCAGATTTTCGACCGGCACCCGGACATTGTCGAACATCACCTGACGGGTCGGCTGAGCGTGCCAGCCGAGCTTGCGTTCGTTGGCGCCGAAGCTGACCCCGGCCATGTCCTTTTCGATGGCGAGGCACGAAATGCCCTTGGGGCCATCGGCGCCGGTACGGACCATGGTGACATAGAGTTCGTTCTCTCCGGCGCCGGAAATGAACTGCTTCGAGCCGTTGACGACGAAATGGTCGCCTTCACGCCGCGCCGTGGTCTTGAGCGCTGCGGCGTCGGAGCCCGAGGACGGCTCGGTCAGGCAATAGCTCGCCAGCCAGTCGGCGGTGACGAGTTGCGGCAGATACCTGTCCTTCACCGTCTGCGACCCGAAGCGGTCGATCATCCAGCTCGCCATGTTGTGGATCGAGATGAATGCGCTCGTCGCGGGGCAGCCATAGGCCATCGCCTCCATGATCAGCGCGGATTCGAGCCGCCCGAGACCGATTCCGCCGCTTTCCTCGGAGACGTAGATCGCGCCGAAGCCGAGCTCCGCCGCGGCCTTCACCGTCTCCCGCGGGAAGATATGCTTCTCGTCCCACTCGGCGGCGTGCGGGGTGATCGCGTCCGCGGTGAACTTGCGCGCCATCTCCTGGATCGCGCGCTGGTCTTCGTTGAGATCGAACTGGTCCATCATCCCCTCTTTATCATTCGCCGATTGAACGCAGCCCCGCGCCGTGCGATCCGATGCCGCACAGACCGGGGAGGTTCACCGCATGAAGCTTCGTCTTTTGCTTGTCGCGCCACTGCTTGCGACCGGCGCCTGCACCACGCCCGATGCGCTCAACAGCCTTGCCGTCGGCATCTGCCAAAAGCAGGAAGGGTGCCATGTCCGCGATCAGGCGCCGCGCCACGGTTCGCAACAGCAGCGTGCGGTCGAGGATGTAATCGAGGGCCGTCAGGACCCGATGTAGGCGGCGGTTCACTCCGCCTCCCCCAGCACGCGCCGCGCGAACAGCGGATTGGCGATCTTCAGGTCGTTCCGCTCATACCAGCGTGGCGCGGGCAGCCCCTTCTCCCACGCCAGCGCCTCGGTCAGCGTGCCCTGTGCGAAGGGCGTGTCGGGGCACAGCAAGCGGATCGGATCGGCATAGGCGGCGTCCGCTGTCACGATCTCCCACCCCTCCGCCCGCAGCGCCGCCACCAGATCGCCGATGAACAATGCCGCGATGTCGGTTTCGTGCAGCAGCATCACATGCGCGGGCGAGCGGCCCGACACCTTCACCGCCAGCGCGTCATAATATTCCGCCGCTTCGACATGGCTTTCGACATAGAGGTCGCGCAGCGCCTTCATATCGATCGTCTTGCCAGCCTGTTTCGCGGCGGCCGCCAGCCCCTCGATGTTCCAGTCCGACGCCTCGGCGGTGACATAGCCGTTGGACAGGCCGCGGGCCGCAAGCCCTTCCCGCAGCGCGTCGCGCTTCGCCTTGTCCTTCCCGCCCTCGTCGAGGAATGGGAAGCGGAACCACGGGCGATAGCCGGGCCGGCCTTTGAGCCACGCCCCGGCGCGGTCGAGATCGGCGAGATAATCGGCGGCGGCCATGCCACTCAGGCGTTTGTGCGCGAAGCTGTGATTGGCGATGACATGGCCGGCCTTCACATAGCGCGCGATATTGGCGGCGCCGTTGCCGGTGCCGGGC
>DATIGZ010000051.1:0-28167 GCA_035481255.1 Sphingomonas sp.
CGCCTGAGGAGGTTCCGCCTCCGCCTCCCCCGCCCGACACGCCGGTTCCGCCGCCGCCGACCACGGTCGTCGTGCCCCCGGCCGTCGTTCCGGTCACGAGCCAGGCACCGCCGATCGCGACCACCACAACGATCCCGCCGAGCCAGCCGCCGACGCCTCCCGCGCCGCCGGCACCGCCTGCGCCTCCCCCGCCGCCAGCACCGCCTGCGATCAGCAAGGCCGCTGCCGCGAAGGGCAACCCGGCCAGCTGGGTGACCAACGACGACTATCCGCCGTCCGCGCTGCGCGCCGGCGAACAGGGTTCGGTCGGCATCTCGTTCAACGTGAACGCTCAGGGCCGAATCGAGGGCTGCTCGGTCAGCTCGTCGTCGGGCTCGTCCGCTCTGGATCAGGCGACCTGTCGCCTCGTGGAGCGCCGCGGCCGTTATTCGCCCGCGCTGGACGCGGCCGGAAATCCCGTCGCGGGCGGGCGCAAGTCGCTCCGCTTCCGGTGGCAGATCCAAGAGTAGTTGAACGTGAATCCGGTTGGCCGCCCCCGCGCTGACCAACATTCTTGCAAGGGAAAGAACTGAACATGCTGACGACCATCCTCGCCGCCGGAGCCGCCGCCGGAGCCCCGCCGCCCACCAACTTCGACATCCTGCATGCGATGAACGAAGGCGGCGTGATCGCCTGGGGTACCGCGACCATCCTGACCGTGATGCTCTTCTTCTCGCTCTACATCCTGTTCACCAAGGTGTTCGAGCAGCAGAAGATCCTCAACCAGTACAAGCGCGTGCGCGCGTCGTTCTGGAGCAGCAACAGCCTGCGCGAAGGCGCGGCGAAGCTCGAGAAGGACTCGGCCTATCGCCAGCTGGTCGACGACGCGCTCACCGCGCAGGACCAGTACAAGGAACTGACCGACCCGATCGAAGCGCATGACTGGCTGCACGGCTCGCTCAAGCGTTCGGAAGACTCGATCAACTCGCAGCTCAACGGCGGCCTCGCGTTCCTCGCGACCGTGGGTTCGACCGCGCCGTTCATCGGTCTGTTCGGTACCGTCGTCGGCATCTTCCGCGCGCTGATCAAGATCGGTGCGGCGGGCGATGCGTCGATCGGCACCGTTGCCGGCCCGGTCGGTGAAGCGCTCATCATGACCGCGCTCGGCCTCGTCGTCGCGGTTCCGGCCGTGCTCGCCTACAACTGGCTGCAGCGTCGTAACAAGGCGATCCAGGAGCAGATGAGCGGCTTCGCCAACGACGTGCTTGGCTACCTGGCTTCGGACGGCCGCGTGCGCCCGTCGTCGAAGAAGGCTCCGACCGCCGCGCCGAAGGCGCCCCCGGTCGCGACCACCACTGCCAAGGCCTGACATTCGACTTCACGGCCGCGCGGCGCCAGCCGCGTCGCGCGGCCGCCTTCCGGACCCCAGGTCCGGGGACAGGATGCGAAAGATAGGATTGCGCCAATGGCGATGAGTGTAGGCGGAGACTCCGCCGAAGAAAAACCGATGTCGGACATCAACACGACGCCCCTCGTGGACGTTATGCTGGTGCTCCTTATTATCTTCCTGATCGCGATCCCGGTTGCTATCCAGTCGGTCGAGCTTGAACTGCCCAAGGTGGCGTTCGAACCGAACGAGACCAAGCCGGAGAACGTGTTGCTCGCGGTGCGCGGAAGCCCCACCGACAACACCTGTCAGGTGTTCTGGGGCATGGCGCCGATCAACAGCGTGGACCTGCTCAAGAAGAGCTCGGACAAGCTGAAGGCGGTGGTCGATCGGCTCGGCGACAAGATCACGCCGGACGATATCCCCGAAGTGCACATCCGTGGTGACGTGAACACGCCGTACCGTTGCGTCGGTGGTGTGATCTACACGATGCAGACGGCGGGCTTCGTCAAGGTTGGCTTCGTTTCGCAGCCGACCCCCGGCGTCGCGGCGCAGTAAAGTTCAGGAGTACACGTCATGGGAATGAGCGCCGGAGGTCAGGACGATGGCCAGCCGATGATGGAAATGAACACGACGCCGTTGATCGACGTCATGCTCGTGCTCCTCATCATGCTGATCGTCACCATCCCCGCACAGACGCACGCGGTGAAGGTCGATCTGCCTCAGAACAACCAGCCGTCGACTCCGCCTCCGGTGGAGCCGCAAAAGAACAAGATCACGATCGATCCCCAGGGCAACATGTTCTGGAACGGAAGTCAGATCGATCTGCTCACGATGCGCCAGTATCTGGACCAGAGCCTTCAGATGAAGCCTGAGCCCGAGCTGCACTTCCAGCCCGATCCGCAGGCGCGGTACGAGGTGGTCGATGAAGCGCTCTCGGTGATCAAGCGCTCCGGCGTGACGAAGCTCGGCTTCGTCGGCAATGAGCAGTATCGCAACGACTTCTGATCGCGGCTTCACTGTTCGCTACTCGATCAAGGGGCGGCCTCGGCCGCCCCTTTTTTGTGCCCGGGGTTCGCCCTTCGCTCCGGTTCAGCCGGGATTCTCGCGTGCGTGGTCCGCAATCGAGATGCGCGGGATTGGAGTCACAAAAGTGCAACATACGCACTTGCCGGTTTGAAACATCAGTGACACTTTTGTGTCATTGAATTGTAACAAACAGGAGAAGATGTCGTGCGTATTGCTCTTGCCTCAATTGTTCTTGCGGCGCCGCTGGCGCTGATTCCGGCGGCGCAGGCGCAGGTTCGCGCCGATCCTTATGCCAAGGTCGCGATTCCGAATGGCGACTATGCGACGGCCGAACGCAAGCTGCTGGCGGAGCGCAAGATTTTCCCGGCTCGCCCGGAAGTGCTGCTCAACCTCGCCGCAGTCTATGCCAAGACCGGCCGCCATACCGAGGCGCGGGCGATCTATGATCGCGTGCTGGCGCTCGATCCGGTGGCGATGGACGTTGCCGATGGTCAGGTCGCGCCGTCGCATCTGGTCGCTAATCGCGGCCTGCGGCTGCTCGACAACGCGCGTCAGGCGTCGCGCTAAATCAGAAGGGCGGGCGCGAACCCGCCCGTCAGATCATAGCCGGGGCAGGGTGACGCCGCGCTGCCCCATATATTTGCCCGCGCGATCGGCATAGCTCGTCTCGCACGGCTCGTTCCCCTTCAGGAACAGGAACTGACACGCGCCCTCGTTCGCGTAGATTTTCGCGGGCAGCGGGGTGGTGTTCGAGAATTCCAGCGTCACATGCCCTTCCCATTCGGGCTCGAGCGGCGTGACGTTCACGATGATCCCGCAGCGCGCATAGGTCGATTTGCCGAGGCAGATTACCAGCACGTCGCGCGGCACCCGGAAATACTCCACCGTCCGCGCCAGCGCGAAGCTGTTGGGCGGGATGATGCAGACATCGGTCTGGCGATCGACGAAGCTGTTCGACGAGAAATCCTTGGGATCCACCACGGCACTGTCGATGTTGGTGAAGATCTTGAACTCGTCGGCGACGCGCGCGTCATAGCCGTAGGAGGACAGGCCGTAGCTGATGCACCCCTCTCGCCGCTGCGCCTCGACGAAAGGCTCGATCATGCCGTGCGTCTGTGCCTGTTCGCGAATCCAGCGGTCGGAAAGAATGCTCATTGCCAAGCTCTAGGCGAGGCGCCGGGCGGGCGGCAAGATCAACCGCCGATCCCGAGGTCCGCCGGACCGAATGCGTGGGGCAGCAGGTGCGACAGGCGGTGGGTCTCATACGCCTCGCCCTCGGCGCCGGCGCAATAGACGGCAAGGTCGCGGCCGCCCATCTGAGCGGCCTCGTTGAGGATCTGTCGACAGCGGCCGCACGGGCGGATCGGGTCGGTACCGTGCGCGACACCGCCGCGCATCATCCCGCCAATGATCCCCACCGCGACGATCTCGCGCAACTTGCCCTCGGCATTGGCGCGCGCGGTCGCCACCGTCTCGGCGCACAACGACAGGCCGTAGCTCGCATTCTCGAAATTGGTGCCGGTGACGATGCTCCCATCGGTCATCAGCAGCGCGGCACCCACGGCAAAATTAGAGTAGGGCGCATGAGCATGCCCTGCGGCCTCGCGCGCGGCGGTGATCAGGGTTTGGGCAATCTCGTTACTCATGGTGCCACCACGTTCCAGTTCACAGGCTGTTCGATGCCATCGATACGGCGGATCGTGCTGCTCTGCCACATCGCCCAAGGCCGTGCGAAATATTCGGGCTCGCGGAAAAGCCCGGTGCTCCACAGCGGTCGCGGGATCGCGCCGCTGACCTGATATTGTTCCTCGAACGCCGGTGCGACCCGCAGGATCGTGGGCTTGCCGCTATGCGTCTCTATCACTGCGGCGAGGCGACGGATCTCGGTCAGCACCACCTCACGCGACGGGCGGGCCGGGCAGCTTTCGTGGAACGCCAGATCGATCGCCGCGGGCAGCGCGTCAGGATCACGCGGCACGGTCGCGACAAAGGTGCCCGCCTGCTCCTCTGCCGGGCCGCACAACGAAAATATATGGATCGCGCCGCGACGCAGACCCGCGCTCTCGATCCCGGCCCAATTCTGCGCAAAGCTCGCATCGCGCGCCGCGGTGCCCTCGGTGGCGCGGGCATAGGCGAAATCGACGTCCATCGCCTTGACCGTAAGCCAGTCCACCGCGCCGTTCGCATCGGACACGTCGATGCCTTGCACGGCATAATCGGTACGCGCCGGCGTCCAGTTCACCGCGAACCGCCAGCCGAATAGACCCGCTATTCCCAGGATCAGCGTGATGATCCCGGCCCAAATCAGCCCCCGCCGCAACGCTCGTATTCCCCCAGTTTAAGCCTTGATGTGCAACACGCAGATCAGCGTGAACAGCCGTCGCGCGGTTGCGAAGTCTATCTCGATCTTGCCCTCCAGCCGCTCGATCAACGTGCGTGCGGCGTCGTCATGGATGCCGCGCCGCGCCATGTCGATCGTCTCGATCTGGGCGGGCGTGGAATGGCGGATCGCCTGAAAATAGCTGTCGCAGATCGCGAAATAGTCGCGGATCGGGCGCCGGAAGCGGGCGAGGCCGAGGATCAGCGTTTCGAGCAAGCCGCCGTCGGCATGCTTGATGTCGATCTGAAGCCGCCCCTCCTGCACCGACAGAGCGATGCGATAGGGACCGGCATAGCCTTCCGGATAGGCGCGCTGCGGGGCGAAGCTGTTTTCCTCGATCAGGTCGAAGATCGCGATCCGCCGCTCTTGCTCGATATCCGCCGAGCGCCACAGGATCGTGCGCTCGTCCAGCGTGACATCGATGATCCGCGGGTCGCTCATGCTGTGCCATCTAGGGTCCGTGCCCCGCACTCGTCCACATGTTAAACAGGGCTTCGCGACTTGAGCGAAAGGCCGGGTGCGCAGATAAGGCGCGCATGGCCACGCTTGCACAGATTTCACCCGCCCCGGCGGATGCCGCCCCGCGGCTGCCTCAGAATGTCGAGGCCGAGGCTGCGCTGCTCGGCGCGATGATGATCGACAACCGCCTTGCTGACGATATCGTCGAAGTGATTCAGGACCAGCATTTCTTCGAGCCGGTGCATGGCCGCATCTTCAAGGCGATCAAGACGCTGCGTAAGAACGATATGCTGGCGACACCGGTGACGCTGAAGCCCCTGTTCGAGAAGGACGAGGGCATGGCGACGCTGGGCGGGCCGGCCTATCTTGCCCAGCTCACCGGATCGGGCGCGGGCCTGATCGGCGCGCGTCAGTTCGCGCGGCAGATCTATGATTTGGCGTTACTGCGCGAACTGGTGACGGTCGGGCGCAATATGGTGGAGAAGGCGCTCGACACCAGCGAGGACGTCAATCCGCGCGATCAGATCGACAAGGCCGAGGAGGCGCTGTTCAAGGTTGCCGCCGATGGCGGCACCGCCAACACCGTCAAGACGTTCAACGAGGCGACAAAGATCGCACTGGAGAACGCCAAGAAGGCGCAAAGCGCGGGCGGCGGCGTGGCGGGCGTCACCACCGGCTTCGATTCGGTCAACGGCCGGATCGGCGGCCTGCACCATTCGGACCTGATCATCCTCGCCGGACGTCCGGGCATGGGCAAGACGTCGCTCGTCACCAACATCGCGTACAATGCCGCGCGGCGGCTGATGGACGACATTCGGCTCGGCATCCCGCCCAAGCAGTCAATCGGGGCCAAGGTCGCTTTCTTCAGCCTCGAAATGTCGGCCGACCAGCTTGCGCTGCGTATCCTGTCGGAACAGTCGAGGATCGCGTCCGAAGCGCTGCGCATGGGCAATATCAGCAAGACCGAGTTCGCGCAGCTTGCCGCGGCGGCGGCCGATCTGGAGCAGCTGCCGCTCTATATCGACGATACCGCGGGCCTGACGATCAGCGCGCTGCACAGCCGCGTCCGCCGCCTCCAGTCCAAGCATAATGGCGAGCTGGGCATGGTGATCGTCGACTATCTCCAGCTGCTGCAGGGCAGCGGAAACAATCGCGACGGCAACCGTGTGCAGGAGATCTCGGAGATCAGCCGCGGCCTCAAGACGCTGGCCAAGGACATCAACGTCCCGGTGATCGCGCTGTCGCAGCTGAGCCGTGCGGTCGAGAGCCGCGAGGACAAGCGCCCGATGCTGTCGGACCTGCGCGAATCGGGCTCGATCGAACAGGACGCCGACATGGTCTGGTTCGTGTTCCGCGAGGATTATTACGTCGCGGCGCGCGAGCCCAAGCGGCCGCGTGAGGGCGACGATCCCAAGACGTTCGAGGACCACGCGAAATGGGCGCTCGACATGGAGCGCGTGTTCGGGCTCGCCGAACTGATCATCGCCAAGCAGCGCCACGGCGCGACCGGCAAGGTGCTCTTGCGGTTCGAATCGAGCTTCACCCGGTTCAGTGACTATGTGGGTGATGTGGAGATGCCCTACGGCGACTGAGCGCAGCCGCCAAAGGTCCCAAAAGTCACGCCTCTACGCGCGCGAGGGCGATTCAACGCTGAGAAAGAGCCGACGAAGGGTCGCGCCGCAATTCCAACATTGCAAGCGCCCGCGGTCAGCCGTCGCGACCATAGACGTCCTTGCGGAAGCCCACACCCGCCTTGGTCGGCGTCGCGGTCAGGTAGGTGAGATAGACCGGTACTTGCACGGGTAGCGCCACTGCCTGTTCCGGCGCTTTCGACGGCGCGCGCAGCGGCTTTTGCAGGAGCCACCGGCCGAGCGTCGCGGCGTCCTCCAGCCGGATGCAGCCGTTGCTGAAATGCCGGTCGTCCTTCTTGAGCAGATCGCGCTTGGGCGTGTCGTGGAGGTAGATGCCGAGCTTGTTGGGGAAGAGGAACTTGGCCTTACCCATCGAATTGCCCGCCCAGGGCAGCTCGCGCACGCGGGGAATACCGCGACCGGCCGCGACGTTCTTCCAGTCGATGCTGGCGGCGGGGATCTTCCCGGCATTGCTACCCCAGCCGTCGAGCGCCTCCATCTTCAACGAGGCGAGTGAACGACCGGCGAGCACCTTGGGCGCGACGTCATCCCGGACCAGATAGTCGGGGACGTTCCAATAGGGGTTGAGGATCGCCCATTGCAGCATGCCGGCGAGCATCGGCGTCTGCGTTTCGGGCGCGCCGACCACGACGCGCATCGTCCCGACCTGCTTGCCCGCCTGATAATACCAGAGTCGGCCGGACGAGGCGTCGACGACGATATGACGCACCCCCGGGCCGGGGAGCAGGCGCGCACGGTCGAGGTTGAGCGCAAGCCGGTCGAGCTTGTCGCGCGCGCCGCCGGTCGCGCGGGCACGCTTCATCAGATCACGAAGACGGACATAATGCGCGCTCATCCAGCCCATGCCGCTGACATAGCCCGCGAAATTCTTGGGAAAGGCGGCGGCGCGCAGCACCATGTCTTCGGAAAGCGTGCCCGGTCGCAGCTTCTTGTCGGCGAAGGTCATTTCCGCGTCACCTGGCTTGCGCTGATCGCGGACATAGCGCGCGAATGCGTCGGACAGCGCGAGTTCGGCGCGGGCGACGTCGCGCGGTGTCCCGGTCCTGGCGGCCGCGATCGCCGTACGCAGGTCACTGGTCGCATAGTCGGATGGGTCGAGGCCGTCGAGATCGGCTGACTTGAGGTAGCCGAGCAACGTCGCGGCCTCAGGCCCGATCCGGCCGCTGCCGGCCCAAAGCGGTCGATAGCCGCGCTCGGCATAGAATTTGCGGAGCTTGCCGTCTGCTTCCGCGCGGATCGCGGTCGCGACCGGACCCATCCTGGCGGAGCTGGCCGAGGCAGGCGCGCGTTGAGCCGCGGCGGGAGAGATCCCGGCGGCACACAATACGGAAATGGCGAGGAAGAGGGGAATGCGGACCGGCCGCACTCCCCGAGGCGTGGCGATCAGCCCCGCTCTCCCCGGCGCGTCGGCGGGGGCGGAAGCGGCGGCGGGGCGGCAGGCGCGTTGGGGTGGTAGATGCCGTCGGCGGAATAGTAACCGTCGATGATGCCGTCGCCGTCGCGGTCGGCGGCAACCGATCCGGCGACCGCGCCCGGAGGGGGCGGAGGCGCGGAGGCAACCGCCTCGTCGTTCTTCGAGCAGGCGGCGAGCGTGAGCGCCGCCAGTCCCGTCAGCACCAGGGTGGTTTTACGCATAGAAGACATCCCTTTTATTCTGCCTTTTTCCAGCGCGCGGGAGGCTCCGGCACGCTGCGGCGGCCTCCCAACGGCCAAGGGATGATTTGGCCGCGCGGCACTCCGCCCGTGCGCGACGGGCGGTGCGATGCGCGGGATGGTCTGCGGAAACCGTCTAGAAGCGCTGGTGCTGGCGCCCGTCGATCGTATCGCAGGTCCCGCTGAAGCCGTAATTATAGACACCCTGGATGCGGATGCGCCCGCTGCGCCGGTCGATCGTCACACGCGGCTTGTTGGGGCCGTTGAGGCGATAGGTGGCGCGGATCGTGCCGCGTCCCTGATCGACGTCGTACAGGTCCCACCAGCCGTCGCGCGCCGTGCCACCCGAGTGGATCGGAGGGATCAACGACCGCGGAAGCCGGATGCGGCCGCCGCCGTCCCACAGCTGGATCATTACCGATGCGTCGAACTGCCGCGTCGTCAACTCGGTCCGGTTGCCGAAATCATAGCGGTTGGTGTCCCAGTTCCATTGCCAGCCCCAGCGATTGGCGGCAGCCGGCTTCTGCCCCTCGCCGAAGCAGATCAGACCGAGCGATACGGGGCGGCCGCCGGACCAGTCGGGGCGTCCGCCACCCCAGCCTGGCCGATCGGGACGATCGCCCGGGCGATCTCCCGAGCCGGGACGATCGGGGCGTCCGGGCCGGTCGCCACCCCAGCGGCGGCAGTCCGCCTCGGGCGCCGAGACGATCGAATCGAACTTACCGTTGAAGGTCGCGATCGACACGCACTGACGGCGTTGCGGATGCCACCAATAGGTCCATTTGCGGTCGCCGCCGGCCTCGCTGCCGATCGCGGTGAAGCCGCGCATCTGCATCTGGGTCTCGCCGCCCGCGGCGCGCGCGTTGACCAGGTCGCGGAGGTCGTAGGGCGTGTCCTGCGCCAGCGCGACGGAAGCAGTCATGCCGGTCGCGGCGGCAAGGGTGGAGATCAGGAGCGTGGAACGGCGCATGGGATGTCCTCCGTGTCGCGCCGAAGCCGATTGTTCCGGCCCGGCACCGGAATATAGCGTCCCGACCGGCGCAACGGAACCGCGGTTGCGGTTGTTCAGAACACCGGCAGATCGGGGTCGCCGTCGGCGACCGGAGTGTGGATGCCGCACTCCGTCTTGTCCCAGCCGGCCCAGCGGCCGGAGCGGGGGTCTTCGCCCGGCTTCACCTTGTTGGTGCAGGGCGCGCAGCCGATCGAGAGATAGCCCTGCGCCTCCAGCGGATGGCGGGGCAGGTCATGCTCGACGAAATAGGCGTCGAGATCGGCCTTGGTCCAGTCGGCGAGCGGGTTGACCTTGAGCTTGCCCGCCGCATCCACCTCGAACCGGGGAAGTGCGTTGCGGGTCGAAGCCTGAAACGCCTTGCGCCCGGTGAGGCTGGCGTCGAAGCCGGCCATCGCCTTTTCCAGCGGGATCACCTTGCGGATCTCGCAGCAGCCATCGGGGTCGTAGGACCAGCGAAGGCCCGTCTCGTCCTTCTTGGCGACGGTTTCGGCGTCGGGCGCGATGATGCGCAGATTGGTGAGGCCGAGCTTCTCCGCGAGCTGGTCGCGATAGGCGAGCGTCTCGGGGAAATGCTTGCCGGTGTCGAGGAAGATCACCGGCACCGACGGATCGATCGAGGCGACGAGGTGGAGCAGCACCGCCGACTCCGCGCCGAAGGACGATACGATCGCGACATCGCCGGCCATCTGCTCGGCAAGCACAGTGCGGAGCATCTCAGTCGTCGAAACGCCGCGGAACAGATTGTTGAGACGCAGCGCATCGCGCTCCGTAAAGGCCGGAGCGGTGTCGATGCGATCGATCTTGCGGGCGGCCACGCTAGCCATGCCGCCGTTTCCAGACGGGCACGGCGGAGTCGGCCGCGCCCTGATAGACGAATTCATAGCGCGCGAGGCTGGCGGTCAACGTCGCTTCGTCCACCGGCGCTTCAGGCGCGAAACTGTCGAAGCCGCAGCGGCGCATCAGCGGGATCTGGTCGACCAGTACATCGCCCTGCGCGCGCAGCTCGCCAGTGTATCCGGCTTCGCGCAGGATGCGCGCGGACGAATAGCCGCGGCCGTCGCGGAATTTGGGGAAGCTGACTTCCACCAGCGACAGCCGGTCGAGATGGGGAAGGAGCGCGCGGGCGTCTTCGCCGCTTTCGATGCGGACCGCAGTGGCGTTGCTCTGTCCGAGGAAGGAGTCGAGCGTGACGGCTGGCTCGTCATGCGCCTCGTCGTTGCGGAAGCGGAGCGTCTGATCAGCCATAAATCGCTTCCTTGAACGGGGCCATGCCGATGCGGCGGTAGGTGTCGACGAACCGTTCGCCCGCCTCACGCTGCGCGAGGTAGACGTCGGTCGCCTTTTCGACCGCGTCGACGATACCGTCCTCGCTGAAGCCCGGGCCGGTGATCTGGCCCAGCGACACGTCTTCCGCGCCGGAACCACCCAACGAGAGCTGGTAGTTCTCGGTCCCCTTACGGTCGACGCCGAGGATCCCGATATGGCCGGCATGATGGTGGCCGCAGGCATTGATGCAGCCGCTGATCTTGACCTTCAATTCGCCGAGCTCGCGCTGGCGTCCGAGATCGGCGAAACGGTTCGCGATCTTCTGCGCGACGGGGATCGAGCGCGCATTGGCGAGGCTGCAATAGTCGAGACCGGGGCAGGCGATGATGTCGGTGATGAGGTCGAGGTTCGCCTCGGCCAGGCCCGCGTCGCGCAGCTGCTGCCAGACGGCGTAGAGATCGGCCTTCCTGACATGCGGCAGTACGATGTTCTGGGCGTGGGTGACGCGCAGCTCGTCGAAGCTGTGCTTCTCGGCGAGATCGGCCATCAGGTCGATCTGCGCCGAGGAGGCGTCGCCGGGGATGCCACCGGTGGGCTTCAGGCTGATGTTGACGATCGCATAGCCGGGCGTCTTGTGCGCGGCGACATTCTGGTCGAGCCAGACGGCGAAGTCGGGGTCGCTGCGGTCGATCTCGTCCGACAGGCCGGTCTCGAACGCCGGGTCGGCGAAGTGGGCGGCGATGCGGTCGAACTCGGCGCGGGGCGGGTCGAGGTCCAGCTTCTTGACGTGCGCGTGCTCTGCCTCGACCTCGGTGGCGTATTTCTCCGCGCCGATTTCATGGACGAGAATCTTGATCCGCGCCTTGTACATGTTGTCGCGGCGGCCGTAGCGATTGTAGACGCGCAGGCACGCTTCCATGTAGCTGACGAACTCCTCGAACGGCACGAAGTCCTTGATCAGCGGCGCGATCATCGGGGTGCGGCCCATGCCGCCGCCGACATAGACGGCGACGCCATGACGCCCGTCGCGCTCGACGATCTGGAGGCCGATATCGTGAAGGCGCATCGCCGCGCGATCCTCGTCCGCGGCGATCACCGCGATCTTGAACTTGCGCGGCAAATAGCTGAATTCGGGGTGGAAGGTGCTCCACTGGCGCAGCAGCTCGGCCCAGGGGCGCGGATCGGTCAGCTCGTCCGCGGCGGCGCCGGCATACTGGTCCGACGAGATGTTGCGGATGCAGTTGCCGCTGGTCTGGATGGCGTGCATCTCGACCGTCGCCAGCTCGGCCAGGATGTCGGGCGCGTCCTCCAGCTTGATCCAGTTGTACTGGATGTTCTGGCGCGTGGTGAAATGGCCGTAATCGCGGTCGTACTTGCGCGCGATGTGCGCGAGCATACGCATCTGACGGCTGTCGAGCGTGCCATAGGGCACCGCGACGCGCAGCATATAGGCGTGAAGCTGCAGATAGAGGCCGTTCATCAGCCGGAGCGGCTTGAACTGGTCCTCGGTGATTTGCCCCGCGAGGCGGCGGTTCACCTGATCGCGGAATTCCTCGACCCGGCTTGCCACGATCGAGTGGTCATATTCGTCGTATTTGTACATCTCAGATCACCCAGCTGCCGGCATTGGGATCGGCGGGTTTGAGCGTCAGGTCCGGGCGCACGGTCGGGCCGAGCGCGCGAATGCGGTCCTTGATATGCGCGGGACGCGGACCTTCGGGCGTGTCGGTCGCATCGATGACATAGGGGGCGTTGACGCGGCGCGCGCCTTCCTCGGCATGCGCGATCGCCTCGCCCTGGTCGGCGACATCCACGGCTTCCTCGACATGGCGCGACCAGCCCTCGCCGGTCCACCAGGTGACGTCGCCGCTGGCGAGATCGTTTCCGGTCAGAATCTTCACAAGTCGAATCCGTGCATCAGTTCAGCCTTCTTCGCCCAATTGGCGAGCTTGTCTTGCGCGTCGGAGAGCTGGACGACTTCGCCCACGACAATGATCGCGGGGCTCTGCACCTTCTCGCGTTCGACCATGGGGCCCAGGTCGGCGAGCAGGGTTCGCATCGCGCGGCTGCCTTCGAGCGTGGCACGCTCAAGGATCGCGACGGGCATGTCGGGGGCGACGCCGTCGCGCATCAGCTTCTCGGCGATGTCGGGGCAGGTCGCGACGCCCATATAGATGACGAGGGTGCGACCCTTGCCGGCGAGGCCAGACCAGTCCTGTTCGGTGAGGCCCTTGCACTGGCCGGCGACGAAGGTGACCGCGCTCGACCAGTCGCGATGGGTGAGCGGCAGCATTGCCTCCGCCGCTCCGCCGAGAGCGGCGCTGACGCCGGGAATCACCTCGACCGGGAGGCCGGCGGCGCGGACCGCCTCGACCTCTTCGCCGCCGCGGCCGAAGATGAAGGGATCGCCCCCCTTCAGCCGAACGACGATCGCGCCGGTCTTCACATGCGCGATGATGAGCGCGTTGATGCCGTCCTGAGGCACGGTGTGCTTCGAGCGGCGCTTGGCGACGCTGATGCGGTGTGCCTGCGGGGCGAGGTCGAGCACGCGCGGATCGACCAGCCCGTCATGGACGAGCACGTCGGCCGCTTTCAGCGCCTCGACGGCGCGCACGGTCAGCAGACCCGGATCGCCCGGGCCGGCACCGACCAGAATCACGCGCCCGCGCGCGGAAGGATCGAGCAGGGAAACCATGGATGGCAGATGGTCCGCGGTGACGTGTCCGGCAACCGATGGTTGCTTGGGGGGGCGGAAGGCAAGCTTTTCCGATCACAGCAAATATCGTTAACGCATTGTTGATTATCATAATTTCGGCTAGGCGGAGGATGTGGGGCAGCGTCTCGATCCGGCGATCATTGTACAGCATTTCTCGACCGACGGGGTCGAGGAGCGCGCGCGCTATGATCTGTGGCGTTCGCGCCCCTCGTCATTCGGGCGATTGTTCGAAACGTCCCCGCACGAGGCGTTCGCGACCAGCTCGGACTATTTCGTGCTGGGTGAAATCCAAATCGGGTTCTCGACCTTCTGTTCGCAGAGCTGGACGCGCACCGCCGCGATGGCTCGGGCGGACGGCGTCGACTGGCTGACGGTCAATGTTCGTTTCGCCGGCAGTGCGCGGGGCGATTCCGATTGCGGCGATTTCATTGCGGCGGCAGGCGGCACCGTGTTGGTGGACCTCGCCCAGCCGGGCAGCCATTTTTCCGAACGATCGGACAGCGCACTGTTGATGATCCCGCGCGCGCTTGCGGAATCGGTGCTTGGTCCGGTGCGCGGTCTCCACGGTGCGGTGATCTCTCCCGCCGGATCCGCGCTGCTGCGCACGCATCTGCGCCAGTTGCAGCGGTCGGTCCACGATATCCCGGCGTCACAAGGGGCGCGGATGGCGGGGGTGCTGATGGACCTGCTCGCCGTCTCCCTGGCCATGGAAGGACTGCCAGTCACGCTCCCCGTTGAGACCCGGGACGGCGCTGAGCGGCGGCGCGCACTTGCGGCGATCGACGCGCGGCTGGGATCGGCCCAGCTCGGCGCGGCCTCGCTGGCGCGAACACTGGGCGTCTCGCGTTCGACGCTCTACCGGCTGTTCGGTGCAGAAGGCGGGGTCAACGCCTGTATTCGCAAGCTGCGACTGGAGCGGGTACATCAGCTGCTGGGGCAGCCTGCCACCAGCGAGCCGATCGCGGTACTCGCCGAACGCTGGGGGTTTTGCGATGCCGCGCACTTCGGTCGGCTGTTCCGTGAAGCCTATGGCATGACGCCAGGGGATTATCGCGCGATGCGCCGGTCGATGCGCGAGACCTGACAGGCCATTAATTGGGTCCGGCGTCAGGTCCGGTCCGCCTCGGGGTCGTTCACCCAGTTCCCGGTGCGGGGATCCTTGACGATCGGATGGCCGCAGCGCGCGCAGGTGGTGCGCATGCGGGTGCCAAAGCTCCGCACGTCGCGTCGGATGCGGCGGTGCCCTGAAATCATGCAAATCAACCGGCGCATCGGCGCCTTACCCCCCTCAGACCCAGCTTCGATCCGGCCCTAGCCGGACAAGGGGGGAGGGGTAAGCGGCGGCGCTATTGCCAGCGTTCCACCCTCTGGTGCGTCGGGGTCAGGCGGCCAGTTCGCGCGCGCGCCGGGTCAGCCGCATCGCTTCATCGATCAGCTCGGCCGCAAAGGCGAGGTCACGCTGCGCCACCGCGAGCGCAAGGCAGTTCGCGGCTTCGCGATGGAGGCGTCGGGCACGGGCGAAACGGGCGGATGCGTCGGGAAGGAAAGTCACGCCGCGCATAATTCATATGCGGCACAGGGGTTCCGCGGTTCGTCTCAATCGGGCGGATTATCGCGGTTTTCGGCCGCTACGCTTGTCGATGAACATTTCGGCGTCGGCGAGTTGCAGCAGCGCATCGCTGGGACGCGGGTCGTTACCCGCCACGGTGACGGCGCCCAGGCTGCCGCGGATCGTCCAGTCCCGAGCGACCTCGATACGGCTTAACGAGTCGCGCAGCCGGTCGAGAAACCCGGGCACATCCGCCGGGTCGATCGAGGGAAGAAGCAGCACGAACTCGTCGCCACCAATCCGTGCGATGCGATCGCCGGGCGCGGCGATGGTGCCGAGTGCGCGTGCGACATCGACAAGACAGGAATCGCCACGAGCGTGCCCGAGCACGTCGTTGATCTGCTTGAACGAATCGAGATCGAGATAGACGAGGGTGAAATGGGCCGCGTTTGCGCGCGCTTCGGATCGTGCCCGGTCAAGCCGTTCGTCGAAGCCGCGGCGATTGAGCAGGCCGGTCAGCGGGTCGCGCGTCGCCGCGTGACGGGCGCGGCGCATCTCGCCGATATCCTCGATTACCGAGATGAAGAAGGCAGGCTCGCCGGTCGCATCGCGGATCAGGGCGACGGTCAGCGCGACCCAGACGATGTTGCCGTCGGCGGCGATATAGCGTTTTTCCATGCGATAGCGGGCGATCTCGCCCGACAGCAGCCGCGCGACCTGAATCATGTCGGATTCGAGATCGTCGGGGTGCGTGATCCGCTGGAAACCATCCGCCAGCAGATCTTCGCGCGAATGGCCGGTGATCCGCGTGAATTGCGCGTTGACGTCGATGAAGCGCCCGTCGGGCGCGACATGAGCGATGCCGACCGGTGCATGATGAAAGGTCGCTTCGAACCGGTCATGCGCCGCTGGCGTGCTGGCAACCGGACGCGAGTGAGGCGAGCGGCCGGGGATGGCGGACTGGAGCATCCCTGTCGCCTAGAAGACGAGTGGTTAAAGCGGGATTGAAGCGGTACCGGTCAGGCGTCGCGAATGCCGACCCCGATCGACACACGCGCCTGCTCCGCCTCTGACGAGACCACCGGATAGGCGCAATAGTCCGCAGCGTAAAAGGCGCTGGGGCGGTGGTTGCCCGACCAGCCGATGCCGCCGAAGGGGGCGGCCGAGCTGGCGCCGTTGGTCGGGCGGTTCCAGTTGACGATACCCGCGCGGATATTGGCCCAGAACTGGTCGTAGAGCTTGGGATCCTGGCTCACCAGCGACGCGGAGAGCCCGTAGCGGGTGTTGTTCGCCTCGGCGATCGCCTCCTCGAACGTCTTGGCGCGAATCACCTGAAGGATCGGGCCGAACAGCTCGACATCGGGCTTTTCCTTCGCCTCGGTCATGTCGATCATCGCCGGGGTCACGAAGGGGCGTCCCTCGACCGGCCGTTCCATATGGCGCAACGGCCTGCCACCCATGAAGGACAGCTCAAGGAAGCTTTCGGTCAGCAGATCGGCGGTGTCGTTGTCGATCACCGGTCCCATGAAGGGAGCGGGGTCGGCATGAGGCTCGCCGACAATCAGGCGACCGATCAGCTTGTTCACCTCTTCGAGCAGCGGATCGTAGAGCTTTTCGTCGACGATCAGGCGGCGCGCGGCGGTGCAGCGCTGGCCCGCCGAGGTAAAGGCCGACTGGATCACCAGCACCGCGGCCGAATAGATGTCGGGCGTGGACCATACGAGGATCGGGTTGTTGCCGCCCATCTCGAGCGCAAGAATCTTTTCGGGCTTGGCGGCGAACGCACGGTTGAGCGCGATGCCGGTGCGTGCCGATCCGGTGAACAACAGGCCGTCGATCCCGTCATGCCCGGCGAGCGCCTTGCCCTCGTCCGGGCCGCCGATGAGCAGGCGGATGCAGCCTTCGGGAATACCCGCGGTGCGATAGCATTCGACGAGGAACTCGCCGGTCGCGGGGGTCTTTTCCGATGGCTTGAACACCACCGCGTTGCCCGCGAGCAGCGCGGGGACAATGTGCCCGTTGGGCAGATGTGCGGGGAAATTATAGGGGCCGAGCACCGCGAGCACGCCGTGCGGCTTGTGCCGCAGCGCGAGCCGGGTGTTCATCGGCGCGTCGATCCGGCGCTGACCGGTGCGTTCCGAGAAGGCGGAGACCGAGATGTCGACCTTGGCGATCACGGTCTCGACCTCGGTCCGCGCTTCCCAGATCGGCTTGCCGGTCTCGCGCGCGATCAAGTCGGTGAACGCGTCGGCCTTTTGCCGGACGACATTGGCGAAACGGCGCAGCGCCTCGATCCGGTAGGTCAGCGGGCGTGCGGCCCAATCGGCCCAGCTCGCGCGTGCCGCCGCGACCTCGGCATCGACGTCGCCGATCTGCCGGCGCCACAAAACCGCGCCGGTGGCAGGTTCGGTCGAGATGATTTCGGATCCGGACATCTGTTCTTTCTTTGGATTGGACCCCAAGGATTGAGGCCGCTCTAGCACCAAGTGACGGGCAGATACCACCTCACCGATACTTGTTTCGGGCGTCGATCGCTTCGCCCATGCGACGGACCGCCGCGACCTTGTCGTGGAAGGGGCGCCAGTCGTCTTCGCGGTCGATCGCGGACCAGATCGCCTCGACCTCATCGATCAGCATCGAACAGGGTTCGGCATCGGCGAAATAGGGGTGGGCGCGGCTGTTGGGGGCCGCGTCATACCCGGTCAGCGCGGTGCGGACCTTGTCCCATTCCGGCCCGTATGCCGCAGGCAGCGCACCACCGAACGCGTCGAAGAAGAAGCGGTCGACAGGCCATTGGGCGGCGATCAGCGCGTCGTCGATCGCGTCCTTGAGCACCCAGTCGCGCTCTGATTCGCCGGACGCGAGACCGAGGCGGCGCAAGAGCGGCGCGGCATAGTGGCGACGATAGAGGGGCTCGAACCGTTCGAGCCGTTCGATCAGCGGTGGCGCTTCGCTGATCAGGCGCAGGGAGACGGCAAGCTGCGCGGCGTTCCACAGGATTGCGTCGGGCTGGCGACCAAAGGCGTAGAGACCGGCATGATCGAAATAGGCGGCGGTGAAACCGGGATCGAACACCGGGGCGAAGCGCCACGGGCCATAGTCGAAGCTCTCCCCCGTCACGTTGATATTATCGGTGTTGAGCACGCCGTGGACGAAGCCGGCGACCATGTAGCTCGCGGCGAGCGCGGCGGTGCGATCGACCACCAGCTCGAAGAATTGCGCGACCGGATCCTCGGCGGGCTCGACCCCGAACATCTCGGCGAGGCAATAGTCCACCAGCCGCCGCATATTCTCTGAGTCGCCGAAATAGGCGAGGCGCTGGAAGGTCCCGATGCGGATATGGCCGAGGCTCATGCGCACCAGCACCGCAGAGCGGGTGGGGGAGGGTTCGTCGTTGCGCTGGAGCGCTTCGCCGGTCTCGATCAGCGAGAAGCTGCGCGAAGTCTTGACGCCGAGCGCCTCGAGCATCTCGGTCGCCAGCACCTCGCGCACGCCGCCCTTGAGCGTCAGGCGGCCGTCGCCGAAACGGCTCCATGGTGTCTGGCCCGAACCTTTGGTGCCCAGCTCGATCAGCGCGCCGTCCGCGCGGCGCATCTGCGCGAAGGTGAAGCCGCGCCCGTCGCCCAGTTCGGGGTTGTAGGTGCGGAACTGGTGGCCGTGATAGCGCAGCGCCAGCGGCTGGGAGAGGTTGCCGGGGAGCAACTGGAAGCGGCCGAAATGGGCGAGCCATTGTTCATCGCTTAGGCCTTGCAGCCCGATTTCGGCGGCGGCGCGATCATTGCGGAAGCGCAGGGTTGTTTGCGGAAAGTCCGCCGCCGCGACCGTGTCGTAGAAGGCGTCGCCCAATTTGAGGATCGCGGGATCTGGATGATAGCTCGGCGCTTGCGGGAAATCGGCCATGCGGCGATATGGGGCGCGATGGCGACCGCGCGCAACCTTGTCCCCTATACTGACGGCTATTGGTGGTCGGGCGATGGCCTGAGACTACATTACCGCGACTATCCCGGCGCCAACGGCAAACCCCCGTTGCTGTGCATTCCCGGTCTGACCCGCAATGCGCGAGACTATGAAGCGCTCGCGGCGCGGCTCGCGGGTGAGTGGCGGGTGATCGCGGTCGAGCTGCGCGGGCGGGGCGAGAGTGCCTATGCCAAGGACCCGATGAGCTATGTCCCGCTCACCTATCTTCAGGATATCGAGGCGCTGATCGTCGAACTGAAGCTGGAGCGGTTCGTGGCCGTCGGCACCTCGCTGGGCGGCATCCTGACGATGCTGATGGCGTCGACTCATCCCGAGCGGATCGCCGGCGCGGTGCTCAACGATGTCGGGCCGGAGATCGACGCGGCGGGCCTTGGCCGCATCCGCGGCTATGTCGGCAAGGCCAACTGGCACCCGACCTGGATGCACGCGGCGCGCGCGCTCGCCGAGAGCAATGGCGACGTCTATCCCGGCTATGGCATTGAGGACTGGCTGGCGATGGCGAAGCGGCTCTATCGCCTCAACAGCGCGGGCCGCATCGTCCTCGACTATGACATGAAGATCGCCGAACCGTTCCGCGTGCCGGGCAACGAAGCGGGGCCGGACATGTGGCGCGCGTTCGACGGGCTGAAGGACAAGCCGCTGCTGGTGGTGCGTGGCGCCAATTCGGACATTCTCGCCCCCGCGGCCGCCGAGGCGATGCGCGAACGCGTCAAGGGATGCGATCTGGTGACGGTGCCGGAGACGGGCCACGCGCCCACGCTCGACGAACCCGAGGCGGCGGCTGGGGTCGACCGGCTGCTCGCCCGCATTTCCTGAAAAGGCCGGGTCTTGCTCAACATTCTCCATCTCCATTCGAGCTTCGATCTTGGCGGGAAGGAGGCGCGCGCCGTCCGGCTGATGAATGCGTTCGGTGACCGGGCGAAGCATGTCATCGTGTCGGGCGTCGAAGGCGCCTATGGCGCGCGGGACGCGATCGCGAAGGGCATCCGCTACGAGATCGCGCAGAACCCGCCCCCGCTGACCGGCAAGCCTTCGGTCGCGCGGTACGAAGCGATCGCGAAGTTCATGGCGCGGTTCGATCTGGTGCTGACCTATAACTGGGGGGCGATCGACGGCGTGATGGCAAGGCGGGTGTTCGCCAAGAATATGCCGCCAGTGATCCACCATGAGGATGGGTTCAACGCCGATGAGGCGGCGCGGCTCAACCCTGTGCGCAACATGTACCGCCGTATCGCGCTGCCCGCAGCGCATGGGCTGGTCGTGCCCTCGCATTTGCTCGAGCGCGTCGCGCAGAAGGCGTGGAAGCAACCGGCGACGCGGGTCCACCGCATCTCCAACGGCATCGACGTCGCGGCCTATGCCAGGAAGCCCGACCCTAAAGCGATCCCGGGATTCAGGCGGCTGCCCGGCCATGTCGTGGTTGGCACCGTGGCGGGGCTGCGCGAGGTAAAGGATCTGCCGATGCTGGTCCGTGCAATGGGAGGCATGAAGACCCGCGCGCAATTGGTAATCGTCGGTGAAGGTCCCGAACGCGAGGCGATTCAGGACGCGATCGACAATATGGGGTTGGAAAAGACGGCGCTGCTGCCCGGCTTCGTGCCCGAGCCGCACCGTTATATGGGGCTGTTCGATATCTTCGTGCTTTCATCCAAGAGTGAGCAGCAGCCGATTGCGCTGATGGAGGCGATGGCCGCGGGTCTGCCGGTCGCGTCGACGCCGGTGGGCGACGTTGCGCAGATGATCGCGCCCGAAAACCAGATCCTGATCTCCGAAGACTGGAATCCGGTGCAGTTGCGCGACCGGATCGAGACGCTGGCGTCGATGCCCGAGGTTCGCGCTTCGCTGGGCAAGGCGAACCAGGCGCGCGCTCGTGCGTTGTTCGATGAGAAGGCGATGATTGCCGCTTATGCCGCGCTCTACTCCGAGGCGGTGAAGCGCCCCGGCATTCTGGGGTAAGGATGGGCGCCGGGCCGCTCCACGCACAGGATCGTGGCGCCGGGATGGCGGGATCGCGGCGCTGGCCCGATTCCCCTCGCTAAGAGGGCTGATCGCGGCTAGAGTCGCGCGAATTTTTCCGGAGGGACGCGTTGTTCAAGGGTTTGAAGCCGATCATCTACAATGGTCAGGAAGTCTGGCCTCTCGTGGAGGGCGGCAAGGGGGTCGCGGCGACCAATCACGCCTCGGCCGGTGCGTGGGCGGCGGCGGGTGGAATCGGCACGGTCAGCGCGGTCAACGCCGACAGCTATGACGCCGAAGGCAAGATCATCCCCCAGGTCTATAACGCGCTGACCCGCCGCGAGCGGCACGAAGAGCTGATCGAATACGCGATCGAAGGCGCGGTACAGCAGGTGAAGAAGGCGTTCGAGATCGCGGGCGGCAAGGGCGCGATCAACATCAACGTGCTGTGGGAAATGGGCGGCGCGCAGCGCGTGCTGCACGGCGTGCTCGAGCGTACGCGCGGCATGGTCGCGGGCGTCACCTGCGGCGCGGGCATGCCCTACAAGCTTTCCGAGATCGCGGCCTCCTATGGCGTCAGCTATCTCCCGATCGTTTCGTCGGGCCGCGCCTTCCGCGCGTTGTGGAAGCGCGCCTATTCCAAGGCGTCGGAATGGCTGGCGGCGGTGGTTTACGAGGATCCGTGGCTCGCGGGCGGGCATAACGGTCTGTCCAACGCCGAGGACCCGCGCGCGCCGCAAGACCCGTATCCGCGCGTCAAGGAACTGCGCGAGGTGATGCGTGAGGGCGGCATCAGCGACGATGTGCCGATCGTGATGGCGGGCGGCGTTTGGTATCTGCGCGACTGGAACGACTGGATCGACAATCCCGAACTGGGCACGATTGCCTTTCAGTTCGGCACGCGTCCGCTGCTGACGCAGGAATCGCCGATCCCCGAGGGCTGGAAATCCAAGCTGATGGAGATCGAGGAGGGCGACGTGCTCCTCCATCGCTTCTCGCCCACCGGCTTCTATTCCTCGGCGGTGCGCAATCCGTTCCTGCGCAACCTCGAGGCGCGGTCGGAGCGCCAGATTCCCTATTCGACCGAGGAAGCTGGCGACCACACCTTCCAGCTCGACGTGGGCGTGAAGGGTAAGAATTTCTGGGTGACCCGCAACGACTTGCTGCGCGCGCGCGAATGGGTGGGCCTCGGCTTCACCGACGCGCTCAAGACGCCCGACAACACGCTGATCTTCGTCGACACGGCCGAGAAGCAGACGATCCGTAAGGATCAGGCCGACTGCATGGGCTGCCTCAGCCAGTGCAGTTTCTCGTCCTGGGCGGACACCGAAACCAACTCCACCGGTCGCCTCGTCGATCCGCGCAGCTTCTGTATCCAGAAGACGTTGCAGGAGATCGCGCATGGCGGCGACACCGACCAGAATCTGATGTTCGCGGGCCACGCCGCGTACAACTTCAAGCGCGACCCCTTCTATTCGAACGGGTTCGTGCCGACGGTGAAGCAGCTGGTCGACCGCATCCTGACCGGGGATTGAGCTTTTCGCAGCTAAAGCACGGATTGGGTTCCTGTCCTTCATGTCGCTGATTACGTTGGCGACATGAAGAAGGGCCTCATCATTCGCCACGTCCCGTTCGAGGGCATTGCAGGGTTCCGCCAGCCGGTGGAGGATGCCGGCTATGTGCTCGACCGGATTGACGTCACCGATCCGGAATTCGCGCGGGTCAATTTCAACACGCCCGATCTGCTCATCCTGATGGGCGGGCCGATGGGGGTGTATGAGCGTGACGCCAATCCGTGGATCGATTGTGAGATCGACCGGCTGGCGAGCCGCATTTCGCTGGGCCTGCCGACGATCGGCGTGTGCCTGGGCGCGCAAATGATCGCGGCGGCGATGGAGGCGAAAGTCTATTCCGGGCCGGTCAAGGAAGTCGGCTTCGCGCCGGTCGCGCTGAATGCGGCGGGGACGGATTCGCCGCTGCGGCATGTCGAGGGCGTGCCGGTGCTGCATTGGCACGGCGACAGCTTTCCGCTGCCGGACAATGTCGAGTTGCTCGCTTCGACCGATGCCTATCACCATCAGGCCTTTCGCCGCGGACCGGAGGTGCTGGCGCTGCAATTCCACGCCGAGATGGGCGAGGATCCCCGCTTCGAGGAGTGGCTGAACGGATCGGACGACTATGTCGGACAGGCGGGGCTGACGGTCGAGCAGCTTCGCGGTCAGCATGACCGGCACGGGGCGGATGCGGTCGCCGCCGGGCGGGCGATGATCGCGGAGTGGCTGAAGGGCCTCTAGCCGAGCTGCCGCTTGATCGCGGCGTCGGTCTTTCTGCCATAGGGCGGCTTGAGTCCGCCCAGCCCTGCCACGTCCAGCTTCGACTGTTTGAACACCGATTTGGCGTGGCTGAAGGTGCGGAAGCCCGGCTCGCCATGATAGGCGCCCATGCCCGAGGGCCCGATTCCGCCGAAGGGCAGCTCCTCCATGCTGACATGGAAGATCGTGTCATCGAGGCTGACCCCGCCCGAGATCGTCCGGTCGAGCACGCGGCGCCGCTCATCCTCGTCCGATCCGAAATAATAGAGCGCGAGCGGGCGGTCGCGGCGGTTCACTTCGCCGATCGCGCCGTCGATGCTGTCGTACTTACGAACGGGGAGGACGGGGCCGAAAATCTCTTCCTGCATCACCGTCATGTCGTCGGTCGCGTTGCGAATGATGTGGAGCGGGAGCTTGCGCGCGTTCGAGGCGGCGAAGTCTTCGTTTGCCGGGTTCACGGCAATTACCTCGGCGCCCTTGGCGCGGGCATCGTCGATCGCGGCGGTGAGGCGGGCGAAGTGGCGGTCGTTGATGATCGCGGTATAATCGGGGTTCGACAGCAAGCTCGGATACATTGCCGTCGCGGCACGGACGAGGCCGTCGACCGCTTCGGCCTCCTGCTCCGCCGCCACCATCAGATAGTCGGGGGCGATGCAGATTTGCCCCGCGTTGAGCATCTTGCCCATCGCCACGCGCTCGGTCGCCTGGGCGAGGTTCGCGGAGCGGCCAAGGATCGCGGGGGATTTGCCGCCCAGCTCAAGCGTCACCGGGGTCAGGTTGTCGGCGGCGGCATGCAGGATGTGGCGGCCGATCCCGGTCGCGCCGGTGAAGAGCAGATGATCGAAAGGAAGGGCCGAGAAGGCCTGCCCCACATCGGGGCCTCCGGAGACGAAGGCAAGTTCGGCCGGATCGAAATAGCGGGGGCAAAGCTCCTCGAACAAGGCGGCGGTGGCGGGAGTGAACTCGCTGGTCTTGATCATCGCGCGGTTGCCCGCGGCGAACACGCCGGCGAGCGGCGACATGACGAGGTTCACCGGGAAGTTCCAAGGGGCGATGATGCCGACCACGCCCTTCGGCTGGTACTCGACCCATGCCCTGGCGCCGAGCAAGCCGAGCGGGAACATCACCGGCTTCTTCTCGCGCCGCGCCCAGCGCGCGACCATCTTCCCGGCATGCTTGAGCGGGGAAACCGAGGCGACGACGTCGGTGATCATCGACTGGCGCGGGCTGCGATGGCCGAAATCCTCGCTCAGCGCGTCGCAGAAGCGCGCGGCATTGTCCTTCACCAGCGCGGTGGCGCGGCGCAGGCGGTCGCGGCGCGTGTCGATCGAGACGGGGAGTTCGGCCATGAACGCCGCGCGCTGGCGGTCGAGAATCTCGCGCATCCTCTCTAAACCCCTGTTCTATACCGCCGTCGAGTACAACCACGCCGGAAAGGCGGCGATCGCCAGTAATGTGCCGAGCGGAAGGCGGCTCGTCATCCTCATTTCTCGGCCCGAGATACGCAGCGCCAGGGCGATGGCGAGCCCGGTGACGCTGGCGGCGAGTAGAACGGGTGCGAGCATCGTCGCGCCGAGCCACAGGCCGATACCGCCGAACATCTTGGGATCGCCGCCGCCGAGGCCTTCGCGGCCGCGGACATGGCGATAGGTGAAGGCGACGAGGTAGAGCAGGCCGAAACCGAACAATCCGCCAAGGATTCGGTCGACCCAGCCGGGATGGAAGAACAGGCCGTCGGCGATGCCCGCCAACCCGAGGAGGCCGGTCAGCAGGTTAGGCAGCCAGAAGGCGGCGAGATCGAGCGCGGCGAGCGCGAGCAGCAGCCAGCCGAACACGGCGCCGGCAACCCCCTCCCAGCCCGGTGCGACGAGGCCTGCGGAGATGCCGACCAGCGCGCCGGCGATCTCCACCGCAAGATGGCCGGGATGGATCGTGCCGCCGCATGCGCGGCAGCGGCCGCGCTGGAGCGCGTAGCTGAGCAGCGGCACCAGTTCGTATGGACGTAGCGACTTGTGGCAGGAATCGCATTCGGAACGGCCACGCAGCGCGCTGCGCCCCTCCGGCCATCGCAGCGCGACGGTGGCGATGAAGCTGCCGAAAATCAGGCCGAGCACACCGAGCGCCGCGGGCCACATCCATGGGTCAATCAAGCGGGTTCTTCCGGATCAGGTAGCGATAGACGCCGAAGATATTGATGCCGAACAGGACGAGGTTTTGCGACAGCACCGGCTCGTCGCTGTCGAGCAGCGAGCCGGTGATCCACAGGATGCTGGAGAAAACGAACAGCGCGAACCCCCAGCCCGTGACCCGCCGCCCGCTGTCGAGCGCCACCATGAACGCCGCGACGATGCCGCTGATCGAAGCTCCCCATTTGAGGATTTCAAGTAGCTCCATTGTCGCGTCCTGTTTTGCAATTGCGAAATAGCGAGCCTAGATCGCGGTCAACATCAAACTCGCGGAGAGGCGAACATGTCCACCGATCCTGTCGTCATCGTTTCCTATGCCCGCACTCCGATGGGGAGCATGCAGGGCGCGCTGTCCGATGCAAGCGCGACCGACCTGGGCGCGGCGGCGGTGGGCGCGGCGGTCGAGCGCGCGGGCCTGAAGGGCGAAGCGGTCGAGCGAATCTATATGGGTTGCGTGCTTCCCGCGGGCCTCGGCCAGGCGCCGGCGCGGCAGGCGGGGCGCAAGGCCGGATTGCCCGATCATGTCGAGGCGACCACGGTCAACAAGATGTGCGGATCGGGCATGCAGGCCGCGATCATGGGCGCCGAGGCGCTGGCGGCGGGGTCGGTCGACTTGCTGGTCGCGGGCGGGCTGGAGAGCATGACCAATGCGCCGTATCTTTCGATGAAGCATCGCAGCGGCGCGCGGATCGGGCATGACCGGCTGTTCGATCATATGTTCCTCGACGGGCTTGAGGACGCGTATGAGCCGGGCCGGGCGATGGGCACGTTCGCCGAGGAGATCGCAACCGAGTATCAGTTCACCCGCGAGGCGCAGGATGATTTCGCCATCGCCAGCCTGACTCGTGCGCAGAAGGCGCAGACCAGCGGCGGTTTCGATCGCGAGATCGTCGGCGTCGAGATCAAGACGCGCAAGGGCTTGGTGACGGTGGACAAGGACGAGCAGCCGGCCAAGGGCGACCCTTCGAAGATTCCGACGCTCAAGCCCGCCTTCGCCAAGGACGGTACGATCACCGCGGCCAACGCCTCGTCGATCTCCGACGGCGCGGCTGCGTTGGTGCTGACGCGCGCGTCGGTCGCGGAGAAGCTGGGTCTCAATCCCGTCGCGCGGATCGTGTCGCATGCGGGTCACGCGCATCTGCCCGCGCGCTTCACCACCGCGCCGGTGTTCGCGATGCAGAAGGCGCTCGCCAAGGCGGGCTGGGGGATCGGCGACGTCGACCTGTTCGAGGTCAACGAGGCGTTCGCCGTGGTCGCGATGATCGCGATGCGCGACCTGTCGATCTCGCACGACGTGCTCAACGTCAATGGCGGCGCCTGTGCGCTGGGGCATCCGATCGGCGCGAGCGGCGCGCGCATCCTGGCGACCTTGCTCGCGGCGCTCCAGAACAATGGCCAGAAGCGCGGGCTGGCTTCGCTGTGCATCGGCGGCGGAGAGGCGACGGCGATGGCGGTGGAACTGCTGGATTGAACACCGCGCCGCGATGCCGCGGTTGACGAAGTTGACACAAATACGGGTGTTTCCGGCGGACGCGCCCGCGAAGCGGCGGGTTCGCGCCGGGTTCGCGCCAGCGAAGCGCCCATTGCGCGCCACCAAGGCGTGCGGGACGCGACACCCGGGCGACAGGTGCGCGGCACCGGCGCGGCCGGTTGGCGCCTCTCGGTCGGCAACGAGTGTCGCAAGTCCGGGCGATGCGGCTGTTCCATCGGTCACGACAGATCAGATGAAATCCAACATTGGAAGAGGCGGCCGCCGCTACGACCCGATGACGACCCTGTCCTTCAGGGCACTTCCTCGCCCGGCTCGGTGCCCCAGATGCGGTTCTGTTCGACGTAGCCGCCGCGGCCGCGGACATCGAACCAGCACCAGCCGCGCTGACACTTGCTGATCCGGCCGACTACGCCGGGCGCCGCGCGCCAGTTAATGCGGGCGTTGCCGCGCGGGCTGTCGCGCAGCTCGGCGATCGAGCCGGTGACGATCCCCGTGCGCTGGGAGGAGAGCAAGCCGACGAGCATCCAGCCCTGCGTGCCGTCCGGATCCTCGACCTTGCGCCAGTCATTATAGACCTCGACCACCTTGATCGGCAGATCGGCGCGGCGATAGAGCCAGCTGGCGGGATAGTTGCGGCCGGGACCGGTGCGCATATAGGCCTGACCCGCGCTGATCGACGCGAAATAGGGCGGCTTGCGCTGCTGAGCCCATGCGTCGGCGACCGCGCCGACGCCGAGCGCCATCGCCACCACCATTCCGAGCATCGTCCGCAACCGCATTATTTCCCCCGATGAATCCGTTCCCGCCTTCTAGGGCGGGGTGGCGCACCGCATCAACCGTTGACTGGCGGCGGCGGGAGAGCCATCCGAGCCGGGATGGTACAAGCGCCCCGACCCGCCCGGCCCCGCGTGGCCGTGACGCGCGAGCTGCCCGACGCGATCGCCGCGCGGATGGGAGAGCTGTTCGATACCAGCTTCAACCAGTCGGACGAGGCGATGGACCGCGCGGGGTTGCTGGCGGCGGTGGCGGATTGCGATGTGCTGGTGCCGACGGTGACCGACACGATCGATGCCGAACTGATCGCGGCGGCGGGCGAGCGGCTGAAGCTCATCGCCAATTTCGGATCGGGCGTGAACCATATCGACCTCAAGGCGGCGCGCG
>DATIGZ010000052.1:0-11594 GCA_035481255.1 Sphingomonas sp.
GTCGCATGAAGCTCGGTCGCGACCGGCGCGCTGCCGAGATCACCGGGATGCGAGGGCACATGTCCCATGAAGAACATGTGGCTGTCGCCGCCGACGATGACGACGTTCGTCAGTTTGCGGTCCTGGATCATCTTCACGAGACGTTCCCGCGCGTCGGGATAGCCCGTCCAGTTGTCATAACCCTTGGTGGGGATCTTTTGCAGCGAACGGTCGAACGGCATGACCAGTCCGCCGAGCCCGAGCACGTTCCACGTCGCGCCGCCGCTCAGACCCTCGCCGAGCCAGCGTTCCTGCATCTCGCCGAGCATCGTATCGGGCTGGTCGCGCTTCACCACGCAATTGGGATCGCCGGCCTCTTCGCACAGGGGGATGCTGCGGTAGCTGCGCCGGTCGAGAACGTTGAGCCGCATCAGCCCGCCATAATCCAGCCGCCGATACATGAGGTGCGCGCCCTTGCGCGGCAGCTGGCTCAAACGGACGGGCATGTGCTCGTACCACGCCTGCATCGCTGCCGCCCGCCGGAGCTCGAAGATCTCGGGGGGCGTGCCGTCCTCGTCCCACACGCCCGACCAGTTATTATCGACCTCATGATCGTCATAGGAGGGCAGGAAAGCGGCGGCGGCATGCGCGGCCCGGAGATCCGGATCGATCTTGTAGAGCGCATAGCGCTGCCGGTAGTCGTCGAGGCTGTAGATTTCTTCGCCCGTATGGCGGCGCACGACGGGCGGTTTCCCGGGCGCGGGCTGACCGGCCGCCTTCCCCTCATAGATATAGTCGCCATAGTGATAGACGAAGTCGAGATCGGCTTCATGGCTGATATGACGCCAGGCGGTGAACAATCCGGCCTGATAGTTCTGGCAGCCGGCTACGGCGATGCGCAGGCGGTCCACGGCGGCGCCGGCGGCGGGCGCGGTGCGCACGGTCCCCGCATCGCTGCGGATGCCGTCGACGACGAAACGATACCAGTAGCGCCGGTGGCTGCGCAGGCCGGATATCTCGACATGAACCGAATGTGCGAGCTCGGGCCGCGCCAGCGCCTTCCCGGCGAGCACGATCTTGCGGAAGCCGTCATCCTCCGAGACCTCCCAATCGACCGTGACGGACCGGGCGGGCATGCCGCCATTCCGCTCGAGCGGATTGGGCGCAAGGCGCGTCCAGATCACGAAGCCGTCCGGCAACGGGTCGCCGGACGCGACGCCCATCGAGAAGGGGTCCGCCGAAAATTTCGGCGCGGCCAGCGCGGGCGTTCGGGCCAGCGCGGACAGAAGCGCCGCGTGCCCCCCGGCCAGAAGCAGCGTCCGGCGATTGAAGACGAAGTTGGTCATCGAGCAATCCTAATGATCGGGCCGCGAACGGGATGTTCAACGTCCATCCGCGACGGGATGTGAGTCTATTTCAGGCGCTTGCGATCGCCGCGTTCCTGCGCTGGAACCTTCTGGTCCGCGCCGGGGATGACGGGGTCCGGCAAGGTGGCGGCCGATTTCCGGGCGAGCGCGAGCATATCGCCGGTAGCGGGCAAGACCGGCGCCCGCGCGCCCGGCTGGTCGAAGCGGAAGGTCGAGGTCAGATCACCGAATGTCTGACGGCGCCAGTCGCTGATGTTCGGCTCACGCACCCCGGTGATCCGCTCGAGGAGCTGAAGCACGGAGGTATGATCGAAGGGCTGGCTGCAGACCCAGCCGCCCATCGTCCAGGGCGAGACGATGATGCACGGCACGCGAAATCCGCCGCCGATCGGAACGCCGTTCACGAACTCTCGCGGCGTGCCGGGAGGCGGGACCGGGGGGGCGACATGATCGAACAGGCCGTCATTCTCGTCATAGTTCAGAATGAAGACCGTCTTGGCCCAGACATCGGGATTCGCGGCAAGCTCGTTGAGGCGGCGCGCGATGAAGTCGGCACCGGCGGCCGGCATGTTGTGCGCGGGATGCTCGCTGTCCCGCGATGACGGGCAGAGCCACGAAACCGCGGGCAGGCGATCGTTGCGGACGTCCTCGGCGAACCGGCTTTCATCCGAATCCGGCATTCCGCGCAACGCCAGTGGCGATCCTGCCGGAGCGTTGCGGAACTGAGCGAAATATTTGAGGATATTATGCTGGCGCTTCCCGGCATCGCCATATTGATAGATGCGCCAGTCGATCCCCGCCGCCTCGAGCCGTTCAGGGTAGGTCGTCCAGGTGAAGCCGTCACCGGGCATCTTGTTACGGGTGACCGGACCGCCCCCCGTCGCTTCGGTGTCGATCATCCCGCTCATGTAATAGAGCCGGTTGGGCCAGGTCGGCCCCATCACCGAACTGTGATAGCCGTCGCAGATCGTGAATGCCTCGGCCAGCGCATAGTGGAACGGGATGTCCTCGCGCTTGAAATAACCCATGGTGTAGGGGCCGTGCGCACCGTCGGCGGCACGGTGCGCGGGCAGCCACTGGTCCATCTTGCCGCCGTTCCACGCCTGATGCTGGACGCTCCAGGCATGGCTCGTCGACGGCAACCGCTGCGCGTTGGTCGAGAAGGTGTCGAGATGGAACGGCAGCAGATAGCCGTTCGGGTTCTGCGTGTCGGGCTGATGAAAGACGTTCCGGCCATTGGGCAGGATCAGCGCGTCGCGATCGCCAAAGCCGCGTACCCCGGCGAGGGTGCCGAAATAGTGATCGAACGACCGGTTCTCCTGCATCAGCAGGACGACGTGCTTGATGTCCTTGAGCGTGCCCGCGCGCCGCGGCGTCTGCGCCATCAGCTTCTGCACGTTGGGCGGCATGAGCATCGAGGCGGCGGCGAGAGACGCGAGCCGGGTCGCGTCGGTGAGCAGGCGGCGGCGGGTGAAGTTGGACTGGTTCGACATGATACCCCCATGATCGGCGGGCTGCCACGGACGGAGGATATGCCACCGTCCGTGGCCGGAAACGGATGTACCGGGACTGCGGAGCGCTAGAAGCGCGCCCGGAGGCCGAAGGTGCCGGTACGCCCGTTCTGAACGTAGATGTTGGTCGATGTGCCGATCCCGGCGGTATCCGTCGAGACGGCCGCACTGCCCGGGGTCACGACATTGTAGGGCGAGCCCAGCACATTGTTGACGGTGAAATAGGTCTCGAAATGCTTCGAGATCTTGAACCGGCCCGAGATGTTGAGGTTGGTGCGCGCCTGGAACCAGGTCGTGTCCGAACGGGTCTTGTCGTCGTTCCACAACAGGTTCGCGAAGAGGCGGACCGGTCCGGTTTCATAGATGATCCCGAGCGATCCGATATTGTTGCCGACGCGCGGAATCTTGCGGTTGGGTTCGTTGTGCATGAATGCGCCGCGGACCGAAAAGCCGTCGAACGGCGCCGGCGCCCAGGTGAAGCTGTGCTGCAGCGCCGCTTCGAACCCCTTGATCGTGGTGATGTCCTGCTGTGCGTAGGTCGAGAAGGCATAACCGTCATAGGTCGGATCCGACACATACGGCGCCAGCGCGGGGATGGCGGCTGCCTCGCTTGCCGAATATTCCTTCACCACGGCGAGGCCGGCGATGCGGTTATAGTAGAAGCCGACATTCAGCATGCCGACGCCCTTCAGATAGCGTGACAGGCGAAGCGAGTAGTTGTCCGAGAAAGCGGGCGTCAGGTCGGGATTGGGCACGACCAGCAGCGGACCGCCGACAGAGCTTCCGGTCAGATTCTCGGTCGGCGAGCTGCCAGTCGCGTCGACGCCGGCGCGCAGGATCGTGCGGCTGTAACCCGCTTGCAGGTCGTTGCGCTCGCCAAAGGTGAATTTGAGCGAGGCGCTGGGGAAGAGCGTGAAGTAGTTTCCCTTCACCGTCGTGGCGCCATCGGCGAACTGATAGTCCACGCACGGGATCGTCGTCGCGACGCCGGTCGATGCCGTCACCGCGCAATTCGCCGCCGCGCCGGCCGGCCGATAGGCGCGCACCTCCGCCAGCGGGCGCGACTGGTAGATGAGCGCCTCGGTGCCCGTCCATTCGGCACGCAGGCCGGCGCGCAGTTGCAGGTTCGGCGTCACTTCGGCCGTCACCATTCCGTAGAGCGCCTTGATATTCTCGTCGGCATCCGTGCGCCGGTAGTTGGCCGTCGCATATTGCGCGGCGGTCGTGGAGCTGGTCCAGTCGCCCGGGTTCTGACGGTACATTTCGAGCAGCCTGGCGAGGTCGATCGACGGGATGTAGGTCGACCCAGACAGAGATGCGATGCTGAAATTGCTCTTATTGGTGATGCCGGCGGTGCCGCGATAGACCGTCTGATCAAGGAACTGAGCGTTGGTCAGCGCGCCGGTATAGGTATAGCCGGTCAGCGCATTGTTGCCGAACTCGTAGCTGGTTTCGGTGACCTTGAAGCCGCCCTTGAAGCTGACCGGCATGGATCCCAGCTGGGTATCGTAGCGGACGTTCAGACCGCCGGACAGCGCCCAGATCTTTGCGTAGCTGCCAGTCGTCAGCGTGATCGCCGGCCTGCCCGTAATCGTATAGGATCCGGGCGACGACCAGTCGGGCCCGCTGATCTGCGTGATGCTCCAGTCGGCGTTGTACAGGTCGGAAGTCGCCTTCACGAACTGCGCGTTTCCGGTCGATGTGAGGGTGGGGCCGCCCTGAACCTGACCGCCGCTCGGCGAGTCATAGTAGGAGTCGCTCTCCGAATAGGCGAGATAGCCGTCGACGTTCCAGCCGGCCGACTTCCACTCGAAATTGCCGGCGACGATATTGCCGTTGTTGTACTTATACTGGTCCTGGGACGCCGAAGTGATCGACTGGACCGTCGCCGGGAGGTTGCTCCGGAAACCGGAAAGCGCATCCTGCGCCGTCGCCGGCTGTCCGTTGAGGTTCAGCAGGCCATAAGTGCCAGTCGACGTATCGGCGGTGACCGTCGTGATCTGATTGTGCAGCTGGATGTTGCCGCGATAGCCCATGCCGAGCACCGACAGGCTGAGATTGTCGGTCGCCTTGAAATCCAGAACCAGCGAGCCGGTGCGACGGGTCGTCCGTCGCGCGCCGGTCTGCCCCTGCATGCGGTAGAGTTCGAGCGGGTAGGGCGCGGCGGCCGACTGCCTCGTGTTGCGATCGAGCGTGATCTGTTCGCGCTCGACATACTGGTCGTTATAGGCAAGCGAGAACATCACGCCGAGGCGGCGGTTGAAGAAGCTGTTCGAATAGAAGAGCGAGGCGTTGGGCAGGAAGCGCTTGTCACCCCAGCCGCCGGTGTCGGGGCCGATATTCTTGTAGTCGTCCCACATGTTCTCGTGGGTGAAACCCTCGACCGAGACGATGAAGAGCGGCTTCTTGCGGTCATAGGCGCGCTTGGTGCGGAGATCGATGATGCCGGCGGGGGCGTCGGCATTCTGATCGGCGCCGGTGGTCTTGTAGGTCGTGACCGCGTCGATCGCGGACATGGACAGCGTCTCATAGTTGAAGATGCGCGCGGCCGCCGCGGCGCTGGCATAGCCGGTGGGCGTCGCGCCGTTCGCTGACACGATGTCCATGCCGTTCAGCTGAGTGCGCGTGAATTCCGCCGGAAGTCCGCGCAGATAGGCGTAGACCGAGGTGCCGTTGGAACCGTCGACATCGACGCCGGGCATGTTGGCCAGGAACTCCGCCGGGTTACCGCCCGCGATATCGCCATAGGCCTCGGTGTTGAGCATGTCCGCGATTTGCAGCTCCTTGCGCTGCGACATGAGCTCGATCGCGTTCGCGTCGCGCACGCCGCTGACGACGACCTCGCCGCTCTCGGCCGCTTCGCCGTCGCGTCCGCTCCGCCGCAGGTCGAGATCGAGGCTGACGCTGCCGTTCGCCTGAATGACGACGTCGCGGGCTTCGGGAACATAGCCGGCGAAGTTGACGGTGACCCTGGCGGTGCCGGCGGGGAGGTTCTGAACGCGATACACGCCGGCCTCGCCGGTGGTGACGGTCCGCTTTTGTCCGTCCGCCGTTTCGATCTCGACGACGGCGTCGCGCATATAGGTTTCGGTGACCGGGTCGAACACCTGGCCGGTCAGCGCGCCGTGACCTGCTTGCGGCACGGGCGGGGCTCCCGAGGGCGCCGCGGCTTCCTGAGCATGCGCCGGCGCTGCGGCGGCCGTCAGTATCGACATCGTCGACGCGGCAACCAGCAACATTGTCTTCTTCGTCATGTGATCCTCCCCAAAACCCCGCCCCTCCAGACCGGAGGTGGCGCAAAACAGGTGAACGGCCATCTGGGCTCGTTCATGACTCAATCAAAATATCGCTAATGTGATTTGCCACAGGCCATATCGCGCGTCAAATCACACCTAAATTACAGAAATATGACGATATTATTTCGAGAATAAATTTCCGGTTCCCACGTACTGCGATTCTGATACGCTGAATCACAATAACGATAATGTTCATTCAGCCGAAGGCCGGAACCGACCTTGCGAACCGCTGCAACCTTAAAATCGCTCATTGACAGGGCACCTCGCCGTGAGCATATTCCATACTATGGACTGTGTTCCACATATCTTTCGAGGGGTTCTAAATGTCAATTGGATTCTGCACCGTCGGGTTTTCGAGGGCGTATCGTGATGGTTGCGGCGACATGGCCGCGCGCGGAGTGATGGCGGGATGCTGAAGATCGCCTCAGTCGCCGCAGTCGAGATGCGCTACCCGTTCTCCCGGATCTACGGAGAGGGGAACATTCCGAGCGAGCTGCTCTCTCCCGCCGCGCATTTTCAGCGAATCAAGCGCACCGGTCAGACCGCGACGCTGGTCGTCGTGACCGATCAGGATGGCGTGAAGGGCTTTGGCGAGTGCTTCGGCCTGCCGAGCCCGGGGCCGAGCCGCGCGATCATCGAAGACGTCATCGCGCCCGCGCTTGCCGGAGCGGAGATCGCCTCGCCCGAAGAGGCGATGGAGGAGTTCTATCGCTTCTTCCTGGCCCTCGGTAACAGCCGTGGTCCTGCCATGGAGGCGCTGGCCGGCCTCGACATCGCGCTTTGGGATCTGTTCTCGAAGCGGGCCGAAAAGCCGCTCGCCGAGATGATCGGCGGCAAGGTGGAGCCGGTACGCCTCTATGCGAGCCCGGTCCCCTTCCTCGCGGATCCGAAGGACAGCGCGTCAAAGGCGCTGGCGTTCCTGGAGCAGGGTTACACCGCGCTCAAGCTCAAGATCGGCCGCGGCGTGGCGACCGACGTGGCGCATGTGCGCGCGATCCGGGAGGCGATGCCAGCGGGCACGCCGCTCATGCTCGACGCCAATTGCGCTTACGAGCGCGAAGAGGCGCTCGCGCTGGTCGATGCGCTGATTCCCTATGACATCGCCTGGCTCGAAGAACCGGTGGAGCCGGAAGATTTCGAGACGCTGCGGATGCTCTGTGAACGCGCCCCGTTCGCGATCGGCGGTGGCGAGAACGACTTCACGCTTTCGGCATTCGAACGGCTGGTCGATCTCGGCGTGACTTATCTTCAGCCCAACGTGACCCGCGCGCTCGGCGTGACGGGCATGCAGAGGCTGAACGCGCTTGCCCAGCGCACCGGGGTCGAGGTCGCGCTGCATGGCGTGGGTACCAGCATCGGCGTCTCCACCGCGCTGCATTGCTGCGCCGGCCTCGCCAGGCTGACCCTGTTCGAGCGCAACCACCTCATCAACCCGATGCGCGACGATGTCGGTGTCGCGCTCACCGTGGATGCCAGCGGCCACCTCATGCCGCCCGCGGGTTACGGGCATGGCGGTGCGCCCGCTCCGGTCGCTGCCGAGACGATCCACGATTCCGCCGTACGGAAAGCCCTTGGGCTGTCGGCATCCCCCGATGTGGCGATGGCCCAGTGAGGGCGCCGCAGCCGACAAGCGGCGGGCGCGCGGCTGTCCGTCGGATCGAGGTCCGCCCGCTTCATGAATCGACCGGTTCATGAAGCGGGTCATGACACTGGACGCATCGGACGCGCGCGAGCTGGTGGATCTGGCGATCGCGGCGGCGACCACGCTCGGCGTGCCGCAAAACATCGCGGTGGTTGATGCGTCCGGAGCGCTGCTCGCCTTCCACCGGATGGATGGCGCCAAACCGTACACCGCCGAATTCGCGATCGCGAAGGCGCGGACGGCGGCGGGCCTGCGCGTGTCCACCGACAAGCTGGCCGATGTCGTGCAGCCCGGACAGCGCGGCTACGGACTGAACACCCTGCGCGGCGGCGACGTCGCAGTGCTGGGCGGCGGCGTCCCCATCACGGTGGAAGGCGCAGTCGCCGGAGCGATTGGCATCAGCTCCGGCACCGTGCACGAGGATGCCGAAATCGCACAAAGAGCCGCGCAGGAGTTCGAAGCTCAAGCGGCCCAGATTCAATGGATTGGACCCGCCTGATGACGCAGACTCCGAGTACGAATCCCGGCGCGACGCCGGCCCGAAAGATGCCCTTGAAGGTCTGGTTCGTACTCGGCCTGCTGATGAGCCTGATCGTGCTCAACTATTTCGACCGGCAAACGCTGTCGATCCTCAAGCCGATCGTCAAAACCGAGCTGGCCTTCGACGACGCGGCATACTCGCTGCTGACCTTCGCGTTCATGCTGCCCTATATCGTCATGTATGTGTTGAGCGGCCGGCTGATCGAGCGCTTCGGCACCCGGATCTGCATGACCGTCTTCGCGATCGGCTGGTCGATCGCGAACATCCTGTCGGGCCTGTCCCACAGCTTCGCTCATCTGGCCGCGTCGCGCGCGCTGCTCGGGGTTTCGGAGCCGGGCGTCTTTCCGATCATGCAGCGCGCTGTCCTGAACTGGGTTCCGGTCGAGCGCCGCGCGCTCGCCCTCAGCATCGTCACGCCCGCCGGAAATATCGGCGCGATCATCGCGCCGATGCTCGTCGCCCTGATGGCGACCGGCATCGGCTGGCGTGCCGCCTTCATCATTCCCGGGCTGATCGGCGTGGTCATCGCGATCGTCTGGTGGTTCACCGACACCAAGGAAGCGCCCGAACCGGAACCGCTCCAGAAGGCGGCCGGGTCCGCTGCGGCTCCTGACGACGAAACCATCTCCGCGACGTCGCTGCTCAAGGACAGGAAATACTGGTCGATCATCGTGGTCCGCATGCTCAGCGACCCGGTATGGTACTTCTACCTCTTCTGGATTCCCGGTTATCTTCAGGAACGAGTCGGCCTTTCGCTGTCCGAACTCGGGCTGGTCGGCGGCCTTCCCTATATCGTCGCCATCCTGAGCTGCGTCGCGCTTGGGCGTTATATCGATCGCAAGTCGGCGCGCGGGCATGACCCCATCCGTGTCCAGCTCAGGGTGTTCGCTTTCACCGCGGCGCTGATGCCGCTGGGTGCGCTCATCACCATGACCTCGAGCGCGACGCTCGCGCTCGCCATCATCACCGTCGTCATCGCGGTCTGCCAGGTCTGGTTCGTCGGCTTCAACGTCCTTCTCGCCGGGCTGTTTCCGGTGAAGGTCAACGCGTCGGCGGTGGGAATGCTGGGTGCGGTCGGCGCCACCACATCGCTGATCCTGAACCTCGTCGCGGGCTATATCCTGTTGCAGTTCGACTATGTCGCGCTCTTCGCCGGTCTCGCGATCCTGCACCCGATCTCGGCGGTGATCCTCATCGTGGTGATCGGGCGCTCCCGCACCAAGCTGGCCGCCGCGCCCGCCGCCTGATCTCTCGCAACGCCGATCGCGGGCGCAGCCCGGATCCCAAAGGAAGCAAGTCAATGTCTGCTGAACTGAATCAGAACCTGCTTGGCCGTGTCGCCCTCGTTACCGGCGGCGGCAACGGTATCGGCGGCGCGATCGCCAGTGAACTCGCGGCACGCGGTGCCAAGGTCGTGGTGAACGACATCGACGCCGACCGCGCGCATCGAAAGGCGAAAGAGATCGGCAATGGCGCGATCGCCGCGCCGGGCGACGCCTCCTCATCGGCTGACGTGAATGCCGCGGTTGCCCTCGCGCTGTCTGGCTTTGGCAAGATCGACATCCTCGTCAACAACGCCGGCATGGATCAGGCCGTATCGATCCTCGACCTGGAAGAACAGGATTGGGATCGCCTGATCGCGGTCAATCTGAAGAGCGCCTTCCTCTTTTCCAAGGCGGTGCTGCCGGGCATGATCGAGCTCAAATATGGCCGCATCGTCTGCACTTCGTCGGTCGTCGCGCATCGCGGTGCGATGAACGGGGGCATTCACTACGGAACCACCAAGGGCGGCATGCTGGGCTTCGCGCGCACGCTCGCGCGCCAGATGGCGAAGACCGGCGTGACGGTGAACGCGATCGCGCCGGGCGTGGTCGATACCGACCTTATCCGCACTCATATGTCGCCTGAGACGCGTGAGATCGTCATTCAGGACATCCCGCTGGGGCGCCTCGCCGACCCGTCGGAGATCGGCAAGGCGGTCGCTTTCCTCGCTTCCGATGATGCCGGCTATATCACCGGCGCGACGCTGGACGTGAACGGCGGATTCTGGATCGGCTGATGCGGGACATCGACTATATCATCGTCGGCGCGGGCAGCGCCGGATGCGTTCTGGCGAGCCGTCTGTCGGAAGATCCGCGGCTGAACGTGCTGCTGATCGAAGCCGGCCGTGATCTGGTGCCGGGGCAGGAGCCGGCGGACTTCCTCGACATGTATCCCGGGATCGTCGCGTTCGATGCGGCCAATCACTGGTCGCACATCCGGGCACGGACGCTACCGATGACGGGCAACGACCCGTCCTCCGGACCCCAGCCCAAGCGCTACGACCAGCCTAAAGTCGTCGGCGGCGGATCGAGCATCAACGGGCAGGCCGCCAATCGCGGCACGCGCGAAGACTATGACGAATGGGGGGAACTGGGCGCGACCGGCTGGAGCTGGGAAAGCGTGCTGCCCTATTTCCGCAAGCTCGAGCGCGATCTCGATTTCGACGGCCCGCTGCATGGTTCCGACGGGCCGATCCCGATCCACCGGATCCCGCGCGACTACTGGCCCGAATTCACCCGCGCGGCCGAACGAGCGCTGCTGGCGCAGGGCTTTCCTGCGATCGAGGACCAGAACGGATCGTTCGAGGATGGCGTGTTTCCGCTCACCCTCTCGAATGACGGTCGGCACCGCGTATCGACTGCCCGCGGCTATCTGACGGCTGAGGTCCGCCGCCGTCCGAACCTGATGATCATGTCCAACACGGAGATCACCGGCCTCGTCCAGCGTGACCGCAAGGTGTTGGGCGTGCGCGTCGGTACCGGCGAGGGTGCCAGCGAGATTTTGGGCCGTGAGACGGTGGTATGCGCCGGCGCTCTGCAATCCCCCGCGATCCTGATGCGTGCCGGGATCGGCGCGGCCCCACGCCTTCATGCACTGGGAATCGATATCGTCGCCGACCTGCCCGGCGTCGGGCAGAATTTACAGGAGCATCCCGGAATTTCGCTGTCCGCCTTCATTCGGCCGCACGCCCGGCTGGGTGGAAGGACTCGCCGTCACAGCCATATCGGCATGCGCTATTCCTCGCATACGGAAGGGTGCGAGCCCGGCGACATGTTCGCGATGGTCGCCACCAAATCGGCCTGGCACCCGCTGGGCGACCGGATCGGCACGCTGCTATACTGGATCAACAAGCCGCACTCGCGCGGCTTCGTCGATATCGAGAGCCCCGATCCCGCCATCGGTCCGGTCGCCAATTTCAACTGGTTCGCGGACCGC
>DATIGZ010000053.1:0-5499 GCA_035481255.1 Sphingomonas sp.
CCGCCTGTAACGATGCCGCGGCGGATGCGGAAGCTAGTCGCGGATCTGTCCGACCCGCACCAGTACGCCGTCGGGATCGCTCACCGCGAACTCATAGGTGCCCCATGGCTTCAAATGCGGCGTGCCCCGCTCGATGATCGCGTCGCGTACCCGGTCCGCCACCGCATCGACGTCGGCGGCATAGAGATACAGGCCGAACGGATTGTATGGCGCCTGCAGCGTCGACATGTCCTGCGCGCGCAGATGCAGGTGCCAGCCCTTGCCATCGCTCAGGATGCGATAATCGCCATAGTCGCTCTCCAGCTTCAGCCCGAGCCGCTCGTAAAAGGCCTGGCTGCGGTCGAGATCGTGGCACGGCAGAATTGCGGTGACGCGGTGATCGCTCATGGTCTTGTCTGCCTTCTTGCCTATATCGCGCTCGCGCGGGCATAAGCCGCGCTCCGAATACCTCTTAGCAGAAAGCAAAATCCCGTGTCCGAGATGTTCCGCATTACGCTGCCCGACGGTTCCGTCCGCGAGGTAGCCCCGGGGACTACCCCGGCGGACATCGCCGCGGCGATCGGTCCGGGGCTGGCCAAGGCGGCGATCGCCGCGCGCGTCGACGGCGAGCTGCGCGATATCGGCCGCCCGCTCGACGGCGACTCCAACCTCGCGCTGGTGACGGCGAAGGACGAGGCGGATGCGCTCGAACTCGCCCGCCACGATTTCGCGCACGTCCTTGCCGAAGCGGTGCAGGCGCTGTTCCCGGGCACGCAGATCACCTTCGGCCCGGCGACCGACGACGGCTTCTATTACGACGTGATGGCCCCGGCCTCGCGCGAGCCCTTCTCGATGGACGATCTGCCCGCGATCGAGGAGAAGATGCGCGAGATCATCCGCGCCGACAAACCGCTCCGCCGCGAAGTGTGGAGCCGTCAGGCGCTGATCGACCGGTGGACGGCCGAGGGTGAGAGCTTCAAGGCCGAATGGGCGAAGGAACTGCCCGAGGGCGAGGAGCTGACGGTCTACTGGTCGGGCAGCGACTGGCTCGACATGTGCCGCGGCCCGCACCTCGCCTCGACCGGCAAGCTCGATCCGCAGGCGTTCAAGCTGATGCGCGTCGCTGGCGCGTACTGGCGCGGCGACCAGAAGAACGCGCAGCTCACGCGCATCTACGGCACCGGCTGGCTCAACAAGAAGCAGCTCGACGCGCACCTCCACAAGCTCGAGGAAGCCGCCAAGCGCGATCACCGCAAGCTCGGGCAGGAGATGGACCTGTTCCACCTCCAGCAGGAAGCGCATGGCAGCGTCTTCTGGCACCCCAAGGGCTATATGATCTGGCGCGAGCTCGAGGCCTATATGCGCCGCGCGATCGACGGCGCCGGCTATCGCGAGGTCAAGACGCCGCAGGTGATGGACGCGCGCCAGTGGGAGGCGTCGGGCCATTGGGGCAAGTATCGCGAGAACATGTTCGTCATTCCGGACGAAGTGCCGAACGTCGATGACGAAGGCCCGATCGTCTCCGATGCCGCCGAATGGATGGCGTTGAAGCCGATGAACTGCCCGGCGCACGTCCTGATCTTCCGTCAGGGGATCAAGTCGTACCGCGATCTGCCTTTGCGCTTCTACGAAAATGGCTGTTGCCATCGCAACGAGCCGCACGGCGCGCTGCACGGCCTGATGCGCGTGCGCCAGTTCACGCAGGACGACGCGCATATCTTCTGCCGCGAGGACCAGATCGTCGACGAGGTGAAGGCGTTCTGCGCGCTCGCCGATCGCGTCTACAAGGATTTCGGCTTCACCTATTCGATCAAGCTCGCGCTGCGCCCCGAAAAGCGCTTCGGGACCGAGGAGATGTGGGACAAGGCCGAGAACGAGCTGCGCGACGCCGTCGCCGCGGCGGGCCTCAACACGCCCGAATATGGCTGGGAGGAGCTGCCGGGCGAGGGTGCCTTCTACGCGCCCAAGCTCGAATGGCACCTCACCGACGCGATCGGGCGGACGTGGCAGGTCGGCACGATCCAGTCGGACCGCGTGCTGCCCGACCGCCTCGACGCATCGTACATCGGCGAGGATGGCGAGCGCCATCGCCCGGTCATGCTCCACCGCGCGATTTTCGGCTCCTACGAGCGCTTCATCGGTATTCTGATCGAGCATTTCGCGGGGCGGCTGCCGGCATGGCTCGCGCCGACTCAGGCGGTGGTCGCGACGATCGTCTCGGACGCGGACGATTATGCGAAGGACGCCGTGGCTCAGCTCAAGGCCGCGGGTATCCGCGCCGACAGCGACCTGCGCAACGAGAAGATCAACTACAAGGTGCGCGAGCACAGCCTTGCCAAGGTTCCGCATTTGCTGGTGGTCGGTAAGCGTGAGGCCGAGGAAGGCACCGTCGCCATCCGTAGCCTCGGCGTCGAGGGCCAGCGCGTGATCCCGCTCGCCGAGGCGAGCGCATGGCTCAAGGGCGAAGCGACGCCCCCGGATCTCGCGGGATGATTCGCGCCGGAACCGCTGCGGACGTGCCGCGCGCGCTGGAGATCTGGCGCGCCGCGGTCGATGCGACGCACGGGTTCCTCACGGCCGAAGACCGGATCGAGATCGACCGCATGGTGGCGGAGCAGTTCCTCCCCAATGTGTCGTTGGTGCTCGCGGTCGACGCCGCCGATCGCCCGCAGGGCTTTCTCGTCATGGATGGCGAGATGATCGACGCGCTGTTCGTCGATCCGGCGGTGCACGGCCGCGGCATCGGCACCGCGCTGGTCGATCACGCGCTGACGCTCGCGCCCAACGCGCTGGTCGATGCCAGCGAGCAGGCGAGCAACGCCGTACCCTTTTACGAATCCCGCGGCTTCGTCCGCATCGGCCGGTCGGAGCAGGATCCGCAGGGGCGGCCCTATCCGCTGCTCCATTTCCGTCACCCGGGCGCTACCGGGTGAAGAACTGGACGCGCCATGCTCCCGGAGAGGCGCTGGCGCGGCACCGGCATGATGCGGGCTATGTCGCTGTCGTGCTCGACGGCGGCTATCTCGAGGCCGGCGAAAGCGGCCGCATCCGTGCGGAAGCGGGGATGGCGGTGATCCATCACGGCTGGGCGGCGCATCAGGACGGCTTTGGTGACAAGGGTGCCCGCGTCCTCAACCTGCCGCTCGCCGACGGGCTGGCCGAAGGGCCGGTGCGGCTCGCCGATCCCGACGCGGTTGTCCGGCTCGCCCCGAGCGATCCGATCGCGGCGGCGGCTCTGCTGCGCGAAACCGCGACCCTCGTCTCCGCCGGCCCCGGCGACTGGCCCGACCTGCTCGCGCAGGCGCTTGCCGCTGATCCGGCGCTGGCGATCGCCGGCTGGGCCGATGCCGCGGGGCTCGATCCGGCCTCGGTCAGCCGCGGCTTCGCGCGCGCCTATGGCGTCAGCCCCAAGCGCTTCCGGCTTGAGCTGCGAACGCGCGGCGCGGTGCGCGCGCTGACCGGCTGGCGCGGGACGCTTGCCGCGCTCGCCGCCGAACATGGCTTCGCCGATCAGGCTCATCTCGCGCGCGCCGCGCTCGCGCTGACCGGCCGCACGCCGTCGCAATTGCGGGCTGCGGGCTAGGCAAAGTCCGTTCAAGCCGCCGCCGGTGCCTTGCACTAGCAATACAGTCATGAACCGCCGCAACCTCCTCTCCGCCGCGCTCGCGCTCCCTTTGATCCCCGCGCTTCCCGCCTTCGCGCAAACCGCTCGCCCGCCGATGCGCACGCGCTGGAACGTCGTGGGTTCGGAGGGCTATGACGCCATCGCCTTTCTCGGCGCGCTGTCGGGCCGCGATCTCTACCGCCGCTATTACGCCGCCGATGCCGACGCCTTCGCCGCGCGCCTCCCCGCCGCGATCCGCGCCGACATCCCCCGGCTCGCCGACGAATCCGACAAATCGTCCTTCGGTCTGCTCTGGCCGGTGCTCGCCAATGTGCTGAGCGGCGCGGGCGTCACCACGCTCGATTCGGTGATCGGCCTGCTCGCCGACCTGTCCCGCGTCCGTCCGTCTTTCGAGCGGAACCCCGGCCGCGAGGAAAGCGACTGGATCTGGCTCACGGCCAGCGCACCGCGCCTGCACGCGGTCTTCACCGCGTTGCGCGCCGCCGGTTTCCCTGCCTTTCGCCGCGACCGGCTCGGCGCGGGGTTCGATGCCCGCATCGCCGAGGTATCGCGCGCGCTGGGCGGCTATGACGTGGTCCGCTGGCAGGAAAAGCTCACCGGCCGTACCTTCGACCCCGTCGTCAATGTCGTGCTGCTCGCCTTCTCCAAGCCGCACGGTGCCAAGATGCAGGGCCAGACCTTCCTTCAGGCCGCGGATTACGACACGGCGACCACCGTCCGCATCGCGGCGCATGAGATGCTGCATCCGCCTTTCCCGATGGACGGCGCTGCGGCGAAGGCGGCGCTGGCGATCCTCGAAAGGGATCCGCTGATCCCGCGAATCGTCCGTGAGCACGATCCCAAATGGGGCTACACCACGCTCGACGGCATGCTGAACGAGGATATGGCTCAGGCGCTCGATCAGCTGATCAGCGAAGCGCTGGGTGTCGCGCGCAACCCCGCCGACCGCTGGCGGCAGGCTGATGACGGCATCCATGTCCTCGCCGCCGGGCTCTATGGCCTGCTCCGCGCGGACAAATGGGTGGAGGCCGGCGGCGACATTGAGCAGTGGCTGGGGCGCGCCGCCGCGGCCGGCCGGCTCGCCCCGGATGTGCTGCATGCTACCGCCGCGCGCGTGCTCGAACGCCCCGTGGACCGGCTCTGGCCGCTTGCCTGAGGCGCGTCGGCTGCCCATATTAGCGTAGCGTCCGCGCCACAGCGCGTGGCTATTTCATCGCGATCGGCGTGGCGGGGCTACCCCGGCGCGCCGTCCTGCGCTATTCTAGCGGTCTGTAACTGTCACAGGAGAAGCATCTATCCGTCCTCCCATGTCCCGGCGCGGGTTCGCGCCCCCGGTGCCTACCGGCCCGCGCTTCAACGAATTCATCCAGTCGCCCAAGGTCCGCGTGATCGACCATGAGGGTGAGAATCTGGGCGTGATGTACACGCGTGAAGCGATGGAACAGGCGCAGGAGCTGGGCCTCGACCTGGTCGAGGTGTCGCCCAACGCCGACCCGCCGGTCGCCAAGTTCCTCGATGTCGGCAAGTACAAGTACGAGGCGCAGAAAAAGGCGAACCTCGCGCGCAAGTCGCAAAAGACGCAGGAGATCAAAGAGATCAAGATGCGTCCGAACATCGACGACCACGATTACGACACCAAGATGAAGGCGGTGCACAAGTTCATCGGTGAAGGCGACAAGGTGAAGATCACCCTGCGCTTCCGTGGACGTGAGCTGTCGCATGGTCAACTCGGCATGAACCTGTTGAAGCGCGTCCAGGAGGATTGCGCCGAGGATGCCAAGGTCGAGTCCTATCCGCGCATGGAAGGCCGCCAGATGCTGATGGTGCTCTCGCCCAAGTAAGCCCCTGGCCGGAGCGCCAGGCGGCACCGCCGTCGTCTCACCAGACCTCCGGCC
>DATIGZ010000054.1:0-1823 GCA_035481255.1 Sphingomonas sp.
GGCGGGGATCAGTGCCCCGCCGCGGCCGGATCGTTCTCCATCGGTCCCTTTGGCCGCTTGAGGAAGACGACCAGCGGGATCGCCAGTAACGTGACGATCATCATCGCCTTGAAGTCGTTGAGATAGGCGATCATCGCCGCTTGCCGTGTCACCTCACCGTTGAGCATCGCCATCACCGCGTCGCCGCTGCCGCCCAGCATCTGGAGCATTGAGGGGTCGAGCGTGTTGAGCGTTTCGGGCGTGATATGCTGGCTCAAGTCCGCATGGCTGACCTGCGACGAGCGCGCGAGCACGGTGGTGACCAGCGAGATGCCGACCGATGCGCCGATGCTGCGGGACAGGTTGAGCAGACTTGCGCCCTCGGTCCGCAGCTGCGGCGAGAGCGTGGCGAAGGCCATGCCGTTCAGGGGCATGAAGATGAGTCCCATGCCCAGCCCCTGGACGAAGCCTGACAGGACGAAGGCGCTCGATTCCATCTGGAGCGTCCAGGTGGTCATTTCGTAGAGCGAGAAGGCGGCGACCGCGAAGCCGAGACCGACCGCGATGCGCGGATCGAGGCCGCGCTGAATCAGCCGAGCCGACAGTGCCATCGTCACCATGACGCCGACACCACGAGGCATCAGTAGCAGACCGGTATCGATCACCGGATAGCCGTAGAGATTCTGGAGCATCGGCGGCAGCAGCGCCATCGTCGCCATCATGATGACGCCCATCACCTGCATGAAGGCGATGCCGGTGACGAGGTTGCGGTTGCGCCACAGCGACCGTTCGAACATCGGGTTCTTACCCATCGCCATGTGCACGGCGAACATCCACAGCGCGATTACCGCGACCATGGTTTCGACCCAGATCTCGGGCGCGCTGAACCAGTCCTCGCCCTGACCGCGGTCGAGCATCAGCTGCAGCGCGCCGATGCCGATGGCGAGCAGCGAGAAGCCGAACAGGTCGAAGGCGCGCTTGCGCTTCGGGCGGCTGGGGAGCAGCCACCACAGGAGGACGATGCAGATCACACCGAGCGGCAGGTTGACGTAGAACGCCCAGCGCCAGTTGAAATTCTCGGTCAGATAGCCGCCGAGCATGGGTCCGAGCACGGGACCGATCATTACGCCCATGCCCCAGATCGCCATCGCCTTGGGCTGTTCCTCTGGCGTGTTGATGTCGAGCATCACCGTCTGGCTGAGCGGGTTCATGAACGCGGCGGCCACGCCCTGAAGGATGCGGAAGGCCACCATCTCCTCAAGATTCTGCGCCATGCCGCACAGCGCCGAGGCGATCACGAAGCCGACCACGGAGACAAGGAACAGGTTGCGCGAGCCGATGCGGTCGGAGATCCAGCCGGTGATCGGGATCGCGATCGCCGAGGCGACGATGTAGCTCGTCAGCACCCAGGTGATCGTGTCCGCCGTCGCGCCCAGCGAAGTCTGCATGTGCGGCAGCGCGACATTGGCGATGGTGGTGTCGAGGATCTGCATGATCATCGCCAGCATCACCCCGACGGTGAGCAGTCCCTTGTTGGCCACGGGCAGTGCCGCGACGCCGCGCTGGGGCGCGGCGGGGACGGCGGTTTCGGGCGTGGCGGCTGCGCTGGCCATCTCGCGGCTTACTTGCTGACGTCCACCGTGACGTCGGCGGAGAGGCCGGCGATGAGGGCGCGAGGGCTCTTTTCGTCGATCGCGATGCGGACGGGCACGCGTTGGGTGACCTTGACCCAGTTGCCGTTGGCGTTCTGGGCCGGGAGGACCGAGAACTCGCTGCCGGTACCCGCGCCGATCGAAGCGACATGGCCCTTGAGCTTGAGACCCGGATAGGCATCGAAGCTCACC
>DATIGZ010000055.1:0-5006 GCA_035481255.1 Sphingomonas sp.
GGATACGCAACACACCCGCCCCTTCCTCGACCTGCCAGCCGCGCGCCCGCAGCGCAGCGGTCAGCGAAGCCTGGCTGCCGTCAAAGGTCACGCGCATCAGCGAGATGCCGCCCAGCGCGGTGCTGGTGGTCGCGGCCGACGTCACGCCCGGCACGCCCCGCACCGACGCTTCACCGCTGTTGAGCGCGGCCACGCTCGGCGTGTCGAACTGGATGGTCAGCGCCGTGCCCGTCGCCGTCACCGGCACATCGGTCGGCTCGAGCGGTGCTTCCTCGCCGGTCTCCTCCACCGGAACCTCCGGCCGCGGCGGTTCGGTCGTGAGCAGCCGGTCGGTGCGCAGCCGGCCCGATCGCAATGCGTCCTGATAGGCCTTGTCGATCCGCTGGATCCCCGCATCGATCAGCGCGGGCAGCGCGTTGCCGTCGTTCACCCGCAGCACAAACTGCGCGATCCGCACATTGTCCGGTCCGTGTCCGGCGGTGAACACACCAACAATCGGCCCGCCCGGATAGCTGCGGCGCAGCTCGACGGTCGGGATCAGCACGTCGTCCGCGCCATATTGATCGAGGATCGCGCGCCACCAGCCGCGGCCGTTGCGCGCGACCTGCCCGGCATTCATGAGCAGCCGGTCCGGTCCGCTGCCCGCGGCGCGTACATAGTCGATCGCGCTGTTGCCGGTGCGGAATCGCTTCCACCCGTCGACGAACGCGCTGTTGCCCTCGAACACGCGATGACTTCCGCCCGACACCTGAACCGGGATCAGCAGCATCGGCGGCGATCGCATCATTTGTCCGCCCACGCCCAGTATCGATGCGGCGCGATTGCGGTCGAACAGCACGCCGAGCTTGGCGACATAGCGGTTCGGCCCGATCTGCTCGCGCTCGACGATGATGCCGGTGACAAGGCCGTCCAGCGCCGAGTCGCCCAATGTCGAGCCTTGCCCCGTCAGCCGCTGCGCCAGCATCGTCCACGCCTTGCGCTGCGCCAGCCGCCAGCCGCCCAGCCGAGCCGACTCCGCGTCCTTGGCGCGCACGTCGATCTCGACCCCGCTCACCTCGAAACTGCCCGAACTGTCGCCGGCGTCGGCGGCTTTCGGCGCATCTTTTCCGGCCTGCGCGAGCGCGAAGCCCGCAGTGGCGAGCAGCGCGACGGCGGCGGTCGTGGCGAAGGCGGGGGACATGCGACGCAACATTCGCCGTCCTTTTGGCGAAGCAGGCGAGCGAAGCCAAGGGTTATCCCGCGATAATCCTCTCCGCCGGAGGGGAGGATTCATAGTTCCGATTTTCGTCACTCGGCGCTAAGCGCACCCGCATGACCGATCCCAAGCCCTATACCTATGCCCAGGCGGGCGTCTCGATCGATGCCGGCAACGCGCTGGTCAAGGCGATCGCCCCGCTCGCCCGTTCCACCCGCCGTCCGGGCGCCGACGCCGATCTCGGCGGGTTCGGCGGCCTGTTCGACCTCAAGGCCGCGGGCTTCACCGATCCGCTGCTGGTCGCGGCGAATGACGGCGTCGGCACCAAGCTCAAGCTCGCGATCGAGCATGACCACCATTCGGGCGTCGGCATCGATCTTGTCGCCATGTGCGCCAACGATCTGGTCGTTCAGGGCGCCGAGCCGCTGTTCTTCCTCGACTATTTCGCCACCGGAAAGCTGGTGGGCGGCGTCGCCGAGCGAGTCGTCGCGAGCATCGCCGAAGGCTGCATCCAGGCCGGCTGCGCCCTGATCGGCGGCGAGACGGCCGAAATGCCCGGCATGTACGCCGATGGCGACTATGACCTTGCCGGTTTCTGCGTCGGCGCGGTCGAGCGTGACCAGTTGCTCGACGGCAAGAAGATCGCCCCGGGCGACGTCATCCTCGGCCTCGGCTCGACCGGCGTCCATTCGAACGGCTATTCGCTGGTCCGCCGCCTCGCCGCGGACAAGGGCTGGAAGCTCGACCGTCCGGCGCTGTTCGATCAGGACACGATCCTGCTCGACGCGCTGATGGCGCCGACGCGTATCTATGTGAAGAGCCTGCTCCCACTGCTGCGCGACGGCGCGATCAACGGCCTCGCCCACATCACCGGCGGCGGCCTGCTCGAGAACATCCCGCGCGTCCTGCCCGAGGGTTGTCATGCCCGCGTCGACGCCGACGTGTGGGCGCAGCCGCGGCTGATGGCCTTCCTCCAGGCGCAGGGGAATATCGAGCCGGAAGAGATGGCGCGCACCTTCAACTGCGGCATCGGCATGATCGCGGTGGTTTCCGCCGACAAGGCGGATGCGGTCGCCGCATCGCTCGAAGCGGCGGGCGAGACCGTCCATCGCATCGGCGCGATCGAAGCGGGGCAGCGCGGCTGCACCGTCGCCGGCAGCGCCGAGACGTGGAGCGCCCGCGCCGACTGGTCCGCCACGCATAATGCCTGAACAGAGGCCAAAGCGCCGTCTCGGTATCCTGATCTCCGGCCGCGGCTCCAACATGATGGCGCTGGTCGAAGCGGCGCGCGATCCGGCCTGCCCGTACGAAGTCGCGCTGATCGCCTCGGACAAGCTTGAAGCGCCGGGTCTGCGCTGGGCGTCGCAGAAGCGGATCCCTACCTTTGCGCAAACGCCCAAGGGCATGCCGAAGTCCGAATATGAAGAAAGGATCGACGCCGCTTTGCGCGCTTGCGACGTCGAAGCCATCGCCCTTGCCGGTTACATGCGCCTGCTCACCGACGATTTCGTCGCGCGCTGGCGCGGGCGTATCGTCAATATCCACCCCTCGCTGCTGCCCAAGTACAAGGGCCTCGACACCCATGCGCGGGCGATCGAGGCGGGCGACAGCCATGGCGGCTGTTCGGTCCATATCGTCACCGAGGAACTCGACGGCGGCGAGGTGCTCGGTCAGGCGCAAGTGCCGATCCTGCCCGGCGACACATCCGAAACCCTCGCCGAACGTGTCCTTGCCGAGGAACATCGGCTCTATCCCCGCATTGTCGCGGAATGGCTCAGCAGATGACCCCTCAGGCGGCAGCGGCGCTCGAAAAGCTCCGCGCCGCCGCGCTCGCGCTGCCCGAGACGGATGAGAAGCTCTCGCACGGCATGCCCGCCTTCTTCATCACCAAGGGCAAGATGTTCGCCTATTTCTGGCACGAGCATCATGGCGACGACGTCACCGCCGCGATCGTCAAGACCAGCGGGCCGGAGGAGCAGGCCATGCTGATCGAGATGGAACCCGATCTCTACTACCGCCCGCCCTATTTCGGACCCTCGGGCTGGGTCGGGATCCACCTCGACCGCCCCGATACCGACTGGGACCGCGTCGCGGATCGTGTCGCGATCAGCTGGGAACTCATCGCCCCGCGCCGGTTGCTGGAGGTCGGCGGACGCTGATCCCCTTGCCCTTCCCGCCACCACCCCCCAAACAGGAAGCGATGCTGAAGGTCGCCAGCTACAATATGCGCAAGTCGATCGGCACCGACCGGCGGCGAAGCCCCGAACGCACGCTCGAGGTGCTGCGCGAAATCGATGCCGACGTCGTCGCGCTGCAAGAGGCCGATCGCCGCTTCGGCGCGAAACAGGGCGTCATCACCCCGCACCTTCTCGATGAGCATAGCCCGTGGAAGGCGGTCCAGTTCGGCGTCCGCACCGGCAGCATGGGCTGGCACGGCAACGCGATCCTCGTGCGCAAGGACGCACAGATCCTCGATTGCGAGATCATCCATCTCCCGGCGCTCGAACCGCGCGGCGCGGTGATGGCGGACCTGCGCGTCAATGGCGAGCCGCTGCGCGTCGTCGGCATGCACCTCGACCTCTCGGGCCTGTGGCGGCGCAAGCAGGCGCACGCCATCCTCACCCATCTCGACAGCAGCGAGCGCAAGATGCCGACGGTGATGATGGGCGACCTCAACGACTGGACCGCCCGGTCGGGCTGTCTGCGCGATTTCGGCCGCGATTTCGCGTTCGCGGAGACCGGCCGCTCGTTCCACGCGCGCCGCCCGGTCGCGCGTCTCGACCGGATCATGGTCTCGTCCGGCCTGACGGTCGCCGCCAGCGGCGTGCACGAAAGCCCGGCATCGCGCACCGCGTCGGATCACCTGCCCGTCTGGGCCTCGCTGGAGCGCAAATAAGTCAATGAACGGGGTGCGCGAACGCGAATTGCGGCTGGCGCTGGTCTGCTATGGCGGCATCAGCCTTGCCGTCTACATGCACGGTATCACCAAGGAGGTGTGGCACCTCGCCCGCGCCAGCCGCGCGCATCGCGACGGCGACGCGCCGGGCACGGGCAGCGAGGCGATCTACCACGCCCTGCTCGATGAGATTGGCGAGACCACCGGCATCCATCTGCGCGCGATGGTCGATATCGTCGCGGGCGCCAGCGCGGGCGGGATCAACGGCGTGTTCCTGGCGCAGGCCGCCGCCACCGGCCAGTCGCTCGACCCGCTCACCGATCTGTGGCTCAAGGTCGCCGATGTCGAAGCGCTGCTGAACCCCGAACAGGGGCCGTCGCACCGCCTCGCCAAGATCTGGGCGCTGCCGATCGCGTGGATGCTCACCCGCGACGATTCGACGGTCGACGAGACCGTCGAGCCGGGCGCGCGCGAGGAAGTCCGCGCCAAGCTGGAAAAATTCGTGCGCTCGCGCTGGTTCGAACCGCCCTTCGGCGGCAAGGAACTGCTCCACATGATGCTCGACGCGTTCGACGCGATGGAAAAAGCGCCCGCCGGCCCCCGCCTCCTGCCCGCCGGCCAGCCGCTCGACCTGTTCGTCACCGTCACCGACTTTCGCGGTCACCCCGAGCGGCTCAAGCTCAACTCGCCGCCGGAGGTGGTCGAGACCGAGCATCGCCTCGTCTTCTCGTTCAGCGACCATGGCGACGCGGCCGCCCCCTTCGCGCATCCGGCCGAGCTCGCCTTCGCCGCGCGCGCGACCTCCAGCTTCCCCGGCGCCTTTCCGCCCGCCACGGTCGGCGAGCTCGATGCCGTCCTCGCCGCGCGCGGGGTGGAATGGCCGGGCCGCGAATCCTTCCTCGAGCATGTCCTGCC